>CAMBJF010000011.1 GCA_945867875.1 uncultured Ruminococcus sp.
GGCAGCCTTACATTTCACCTTATGCGCCCCGAACACCACGTTGCAAAGACATATTTTTTCTATGCCATAGGCGAGCTTACGGAAGAAAGGATAAGGAGCATTGAAAAGGGTGTGAATATGGCGGGGCGGGAAATTCCTGCGCTCCCTGCAAAAATACGCCTTTTATGGAAAGGGGTCATCACAGAAATAACCGAATATCTCCCCGACAGCAAGAAAGAGCGTCTGCTCAAATACCCTGCTCAGAAAGTCTTTTCGGGGGAGATCACCATTGAAGAGGGAAAAAATCATCAGGTGAAGAAGATGCTCAGGGCAATTGGCTGCTGTGTGGTTTATCTGAAAAGGATAGATATAGGCGGCGTGCCTCTTGATGAAAGTCTGCCCTCGGGTAAGTACAGGGAACTGACGGAGGATGAACTTGCAATTCTCCGTGGATAATTGCCTACACTTCTCCGCAGATAATTGCCTGCACTTTTCAGGAACGACCAATAAAAGCTTTGTCCCAAACGTTCCACCGGAACGTTTGGGAGATTTAGCAAGTCCGTACCGTTACAAGGGGAGGCGGTCTTGTACGCCTCCCCTCGAAATGCTTTCGCATTTCTCACCCCTTGCTCCGTTTTTTGTAATAAAAGGAGGTTTCGCCCTCTGCGGAGGGCGACAAGGGGCGCTGCCCCTCGACCCCGCAAGCCTTTGAGAAAGGCTTGACCGAAACTTTTAGTGTTGTGCTTATTCGCAAAAACCTTTTAAATCAATTTACTATTGACGTTTTGCCGCCGAAATGGTATTATAATAATATGGCATAGCAGGAAGAAAAAAAGAGTATAATGCTATGAGACACTGATTTTATGGAGATGATAGTATGTGCGGATTTGTCGGCTTTACAAATGCTATAGATAATTCAAACAAGGTACTTGGCGAAATGATGGATAAGATTCGCCACAGAGGTCCCGATTCCGAGGGACGCTATATTGACGAGTGTATCGCTATGGGCTTTCGCAGGCTCAGTATCATAGATATCACCGACAGCGGCAACCAGCCCATTTTCAATGAGGATAAGTCCAAGGTGCTTTTCTTCAACGGTGAGATATACAATTACCGTGAGATAAGAAAGGAGCTTGAGGAAAAGGGTCACAAATTCACCACCCATACCGATTCCGAAACTCTTATCCACGGCTATGAGGAATTCGGCGAGAAGCTTCTTGACAGGCTCAGAGGAATGTTTGCATTCGTCATCTGGGACAAGGAGAAAAAGGAGCTTTTCGGCGCAAGAGACTTTTTCGGCATCAAGCCCTTTTACTATGCAACAATGAACGGCACATTCATGTTCGGCTCGGAGATAAAGTCATTCCTCGTTCACCCCGCTTTCGTAAAGGAGCTGAACACCACCGCTCTCGAAAATTATCTCACATTCCAGTACTCCCCCACAAACGAAACATTTTTCAAGAATGTATATAAGCTCCCCCCTGCCCACTGCTTCAAGTACAAGGACGGCAAGCTTGACATAAAGCGCTACTGGGACGTTCATTTCAATGCTGACGAAAAGCCCGATATGGATATGTGGGTGGACAGAATTTCCGACACATTCAAAAACTCCGTTGAGGCTCATAAGATCGCAGATGTTGAGGTAGGCAGCTTCCTTTCAAGCGGCGTTGACTCCAGCTATGCCGCATCTGTTGCAAATGTTGACAAGACCTTTACCGTAGGCTTCGGTGAGGACGAAAAGTACAACGAGATAGGCTGGGCAAAGGAATTTTCCAAGTACATCGGCAAGGAAAACATCAGCAAGGTCATCACCCCCGAGGAATACTGGGACAATATCAAGAAGATACAGTATCATATGGACGAACCCCTTGCAGACCCCTCCTGCATCGCCCTTTACTTTGTCTGCAACACTGCGGCTCAGTATGTAAAGGTAGTGCTTTCGGGCGAGGGCGCTGACGAGATATTCGGCGGATATAACATTTACAAGGAGCCACTCGGCTCCCACGCATACAAGTCCCTGCCCAAATTCATCAGAAAGGGCATCGGCTCGGTGGCTGAAAAGCTGCCCCCCAAGCGTGGCGTGAACTTCCTTGTCCGCAACGGCAAGGAGCTTGAAGAGAGATTTATCGGCAATGCATATATGTTCTCTCCACGTGACAGAAAGAAGCTCCTTAAAATAACCACAAACGCTCCCGACCCCACCGCAATAACTGCGCCTTTCTACGCAAAGGTAAAGGATAAGGACGATATCACAAAGATGCAGTATCTTGACCTGCACCTGTGGATGGCGGGAGACATTCTGCTGAAAGCCGACAAAATGTCAATGGCAAACTCCCTTGAACTGAGAGTGCCTTTCCTTGACAAGGAGGTCATGGCGCTGGCGGAGCAGATTCCATGGCAGTACAGAGTGAGCACCGAAAACACCAAGCTCGCTATGAGAAAGGCTGCCCTCAGAGCCGCTCCCCCCAAGACCGCAAACAAGAAAAAGCTGGGCTTCCCCGTTCCCATAAGAGTATGGCTCAGGGAGGAAAAATACTACAATATCGTGAAAAATGCATTCACCTCTCCTGCGGCGGAGCAGTTTTTCAACACAGATATGCTTGTAAAGCTCCTCGATGACCACAGGGCTGAGAAATACGACAACAGCCGCAAAATTTGGACTGTTTTCATTTTCTTACAGTGGTATGATGTTTATTTCGGAGAGAATGCTTCCGCATAATTTTTCAGCGGCATAGCAAAGAAATGAGGACAGTATGATAGATGTATGTCTGGCGGGAACAGGAGGTATGAAGCCCCTCCCCGACCGTTTTCTCACGGGGCTGTGGGCAGAGCACAAGGGAAAAGCACTGCTTATCGACTGCGGCGAGGGTATGCAGATAGCTCTTGCAAAGGCGGGAGTGAGCCTTGCCAAGCTTGACACCCTGCTCATAACCCATTTCCACGCCGACCACATCGCAGGTCTCCCGGGACTTCTTTTGTCTGCGGGAAATTTCGGCAAGTCCTCGCCTATGGTCATATATGCCCCCAAAGGCGGACGGGACATTATAAGCAGGCTTTGCTGCATATGCCCCGAGCTGCCCTTTGACGTTGATGTTCACGAAATTGAGGGCGAGGGAGTGATTTTCCGAAACGGGCTTGAAATACGGTTTATGCCCGTCCGCCATAGGATAGAATGCTATTGCTGGAGCATCATAGAGAACCGCCCGCCCGTATTCAGCCCCGAAAAGGCTGACAGGCTGGGAGTGCCCGTGAATATGCGGAGCATTCTCCACAGAGGGGAATGTGTGGAGATAGGCGGCAGGATAATTTCCCCCGAGGACGTTACTGAGGGAAAGCGCCCGCCCCTTAAAGTCACCTACATCACGGACACGGTGTATTTTGACGGGCTTTCACGTTTTGCGGAAAGCTCCGACCTGCTCATCTGCGAGGGAATGTACGGCGACGATGAATATATCCCGAAAATGACCGAGAAAGGGCATATGGTATTCTCTCAGGCGGCAAGGGTAGCAAGGGATTCAGATTCAAAAGAGCTGTGGCTCACACATTTCAGTCCTGCGCTGAAATTCCCCGAGGAACAGCTTGATTCGGCTCGGCAGATATACCCGAATGTCACCGCAGACAGGGACTTCCTGAAACGATGTATAAACTGAAAATTTTCGCTCTGCGGCTCAAAAAAGCCGCAGTTTTTTTATATATCCCCTTGAAAGGTAAAAATGTTTGTGATATACTAAAGCTAAGATTTGTTTATATTTGGATAACATTTATTGGAAATGAATAAAAGCTTATGACATATAAAAATAAGGCTTTCCGCAGAGCTGCGGCAGCCGCTGCGGCAATATGCCTTGCCTTTGCCTTTGCATTCGCTGAGGAAACAGGTGCGGACAGGCTCGGCTTCGGCACGAGCATTACGGTGAGTGCAGATGACCTTGAATATAATATCGGCACAGCAAAGATAACCTACACAACGGACGCAAACGGCAATGTGACTATTACCAAATTCGATGAGGGTGATGAAACAAGCATTCAGATACCCGAAACTATCGACGGGGGAAAGGTAAAAACTATCGGTGCAAATGCATTTGCCGACTGCTCTTCTCTTACAAGCATTACTTTGCCGCAAAGTCTCACAAACATCGAAAATCTTGCATTCGCCCGCTGCACCGCACTGCAAAATATTAATATTCCTCAGGACGTTACGAACATTGGAGTAAGTGCATTCCTAAGATGTAAATCTCTGACAAACATTACTATTCCTTCGGGTGTCACAAGTATAAAAACATCTGCATTTGCACTCTGCACTTCAATTAAAAGCATTGAGCTGCCCGATCATCTCGTAAGCATCGGGAACAGTGCATTTACGGGCTGCTACTCTCTTGAAAGCGTTGTTATACCTTCGGGCGTCACCTCTGTCGGAGAATTTGCTTTTAGCTACTGCACCTCTCTTGCAAGCATCACGCTCCCTCCAAGCGTCACAAGCATCGGAGACGATGCATTTCAGGGCTGCACATCTCTTGAAACCGCATTTTTCCCTCGAAGTGCAACACTCGGCACAGGGTCTTTTCCCTTAAATACTGCACAGATACGTTACACAAAAGACAGCTCAACAGGCGATGTGATGATCGGCCGAGTCCAAACCTCAGAAAGCAGTCGGACAAGCATTGAAATACCCGAAACTATCTGCGGAGAAACAGTTACAGCTCTCGGTCCTCAGTCTTTCAGCTTTTGTGAAACACTTGAAGAAATAAAGCTGCCGAAAACATTGACTGATATCGGTGAACAGGCATTTTATTACTGCACCTCACTCAAAGAAATTGAAATTTCCCAAAACGTTTCTGTGATCGGAGGAGATGCATTTTTAAACTGCACAAGCCTTAAGACCGTATATCTCCCCGAAGGTCTGAGCGGCTCAGCTATTCAGGACAATGCTGCAAGGATATATTACTCTTACCGCCCCGCCGAAGCCAAAACAAGCATTGTAAATGTCGAAGCAGGCGATCAGACTGACATCGTTATCCCCGAAACCATAAGCGGAGGAAAAGTCGATGCCATAAAAAAAGCGGCTTTCATAAATAATGCTAAGCTCAAAAGCGTAACTCTCCCCGACGGTCTTGTCTCTATCGGCGACGAAGCATTTGTGAACTGTACCGCCCTTACAGGCATTACCATTCCCGACAGTGTGGAAAACATCGGCATTTATGCCTTTGATAACTGCACAAGCCTTGTATCGGCAAAACTCCCCGATAATGAGGACCTTTTCATCGGCGGCGATGCTTTCTCAGGGTGCAGCTCCCTTGAGAGCATTGTTATCCCAGACGGCGTTACCACTATCGAAACCGGACTGTTCTATAAATGCGAAAAGCTTGAAAGCATCACACTTCCGGACAGCATAATCTCTATCGGCGATAATGCTTTCTGCGGCTGTGAAAAGCTTGTATCAATAAATTTCCCTGCTGACCTTGGAACTATAGGAGAAGATGCTTTCTACAACTGTACCTCCCTTGCGTCTGTCGATCTTCCAAGCAAGCTCACAGTTATCGGACAAGAGGCCTTTTTAGGCTGTGAGCGCCTTACCTCCGTTACAATACCCGACAGCGTTACAGAGCTTGGAGCGGGAGCCTTTGAATGCTGCTATAATCTTGCTGATGTAACGCTCCCCAAGGGACTGAGAGTTCTGAGGTCTTTTGTACTCCGTTGGACTGCCATAAAGAGCATTGTAATACCCGAAACCGTTACACAAATAAATGACTGTGCTTTTTACAAGTGCAGTGTACTTGAAAGTATAGAGCTTCCGCCGAATGTATCATATATGGGAGATATGGTTTTTGAGGATTGCCCTGCCCTAAAAAATGTTTTCTATAACACAGGAACCGATGTTTCCGATTCAAAGATACCCGAAACCTCCGCAAAAACAAAGTATGAGATAAGGAACAATTACGCATATATCCTTGAAATAATCCCCGACAGCAGCAATACACCCGTTGTTATCCCCGATACTATCTGCGGATATGAGGTAATGTCCACAGCAGAAGAATACAGACAGTATGTTTCCGAAACGGGTCACACCCACAAGGGCGGTACGGCTACCTGCACCGAAAAGGCACTCTGCGACATCTGCGGAAATAGCTATGACAGCACCGACCTTACCAATCACAATGCAGATACAAGCACTTGGAAATATAACGAAAACGGTCACTGGAACCCCTGTCTCAGAGCAGGCTGCGAAGCACATCTGAATACTGCGGCACATACCTTTGATGACGGAGTTATTACCACTAAGCCTACAGAAAAAACCGAGGGGGTAAAAACATACACCTGCACAGTCTGCGGATATGAAAAGACCGAGAGCATCGAAAAGCTTCCTCCAAAGCCGGCAAAAGTTATCTATCCCATAACAATAAGCGGAGATGTGACTGCTGACAGGTCATCTGCGGCTGCGGGCGAGACCGTAACGGTAAGCGCACCTTTCGGCTATGACATCATAGTTACGGACATAAACGGCAGACAGATAGCAAAATTCAGTGAAAAAGGCAGCTTTGAAATGCCCTCTTCAAGAGTGAGCATCACAGCCGTAAGAGGTGAGACGTTTGCCCATATGTCAAACGCTTGGAACCATTCTTATGTATATTCCTACGACAGCGATATGAACCGCATCAAGGTAAATTCCGACACCAAAAGGGGCATGATCACCATTGACCTCGGTGCCGATCATGCAGGCAGGAGCTTCACCATTTACAGCGGCAGAAAGAGCACCTCGAAAAAGATAATCTCGGGCACTCTTGACGAAAACGGAAGATACACTTTCAATGCCGATGAGGGCAGGAATTATACCCTTGTTATTAAGTAAAATACTATAAAATTGCAGGGAGCGGAGAACCGTTTCCCTGCAATTTTTATGTATGTACAGAAATTCGGCTTGTAATTTGTGTAAAAAAGGTATTGACATTTGCGGCGATTTGTGGTACATTTATCTTAAATACAAATACATAAGTTGTATTTACTGAAAACGATTAATTTTAAGGAGAAAAGAATTATGAAAAAGTTTAGAACTCTCAGCGCAATCGCTGCAGCTGCTATGGCTGTATCTATGATCCCCGTATCCGCTTCCGCAGAGAATACAACATATCACGCATACATCGGTGTTCAGTCCGCAAGCTATTCTTTCAGAAACGCTTGGTATGACCCCTCCTACGGTCAGGGCGTAACAGGCGATGACGGTATGGTTTACTTCGATCAGATCACAGGCTGGGACGGCCCTACAGCTGTTAACAAGGGCGGCGTTTTCAACGATGCTGAGATCACAGGCGACGGCACATACACCGTTTCCGTTACAGATTTCGACTTCGGTTCCGACGAGTCCCTCAACCTCCTCTTCATCTCCACTGATATCCCCCTCGACAGCGGCGTTACTATCAGCGATGTAAAGGTTACTCTCGACGGCAACACCAAGTACACATTTGATGAAGCTTACCTCAGCCCCGATGCTAAGGATTACCTCGAGCCTATGTGCATCAACATCTGGAACGATGACCTCGGCAAGGAAGACGGACTTTTCGGCTATACAATGCCCGAAGATTCCATCGAGCTCACATTCACAGTAAGCGGTCTCGGCGCAGCATCCGATGATGCAGCAGCTGAAGAAGATGCAGCAACTGAGGACGAGGCTCCCGCAGAGGACGCAGCAGCTGAAGAGACTGAGGCAGCTCCCGCTGAGGAAACAACAACTGAAGAGACAACAGCTCCTAAGACCGGCAACACAGCAGCAGGTGCTCTCCTCGCTGTTATGGGCGTTGCAGCAGCTGCAGCAGTTGTTTCCAAGAGAAAGTAATCTTAACAAAGCATAATACTTTTTAAGAAAATTTCAGGCACAGCCGAGCATATTATTAAATTAATGTGTCTCGGCTGAGCTTTTAAATGAAAGGCGGAGTAAAGGGAAATGAAGTTAAAGAAGATTCTTTCCGCAGTTCTTGCGGTTTCTATGATGGCTGCGGTAACAGGCTGCGGCGGAAGCACCGATACAACAGCCACCGATCAGACAGGCGACACAGCTCAGGCTGCCGATAACAGCGCTGACGATTCTGATGATTCCGATTCCGATGCTGATGAGTCTGAGGCTGAAAACGATTCCGAAACAGAAGCAGCAGCTGACGGTGAGGAAGTAAGAGAGTCCGATGAGGATTTTGCAGAGCTTTACGGCACTACCGATCCTATCAACATCACCATCTACAGCCAGCTCGCAAACTACTCCGGTGAGCTCACAGGCTGGTTTGCTGAGCTTATGAAGCAGAAGTACAACGTTGTTATGACAATTATCCCCGATTCCGACGGTACATTCGATACCCGTATGGAATCCGGCGACCTTGGCGACATCGTTATCTTCGGTTCAACAGGCAACCAGTATCAGAGAGCCGCTACCTCCGGTATGCTCTTCGACTGGAACGAGGACGATATCCTTTCCGATTACGGTCCTTACGTTAAGGCTCATATGCCCTACGCTCTCGAGAACAACGCAAACCTCAACGAGTCTATCGGCGCAGGCGATGTTGTTTACGGCTTCGGTCACAACGTTGCTACATCTCCCGAGGATCACGAGGCATTCTTCTATACAATGGACCTCCGCTGGGATCTTTACAAAGAGCTTGGCTATCCCGAGGTAAACACCATTGATGACCTCTACAACCTCTTCGTTTCCATGAAGGAAATATGCCCCACCGACGAGGCAGGCAATGAGACCTATGCAGTTTCAATGTGGCCCGACTGGGACGGCAATATGGTTATGTACGTTAAGGCATTTGCTACCTGCTACTGGGGCTATGATGAAATGGGCTTCGGTCTTTACGACGTTGAGACAGGCAAGTACCACGATGCTCTCGAGCCTGACGGTCCTTACCTCAAGAGCCTTAAGTTCTTCAACAAGCTTTATCAGGCAGGTCTTATCGACCCCAACTCCATCACTCAGACATATGACAAGATGAGTGAAAAGGCTCAGAACGGCGGTGTCTTTTTCTCCATTTTCGATTACGCAGGTTCTCAGCTCTACAATTCCGAAGAGCACCTTTCCGCAGGCAAGGCTATGTATCCTATGGTTCCCAAGGACGCATCCCCTCTCTGCTACGGTATGAACGTTATGGGCGGCAACAGAGTCTGGACGATCGGCGCAAACACCGAGTATCCTGAGCTTTGTATGGCTATCATCAACTACCTCACAACTCCTGAGGGATATATGACATACTGGTACGGTCCCAAGGACGTATGCTGGTACTATGACGAGAATGGCAACTCCTGCCTCACCGAGCTCGGCGAGCAGGCTTACAAGGACAGAAAGGGCACTATAATGCCCGCAGAGTGGGGCGGAATCTCCTTCAACGAGGGTACATTCCAGGCTAACAACACCACCTGGTCCAGAGATGCTTCCAACCCCGATTCCAACGGCGAAACCTATAACTGCGACAACTGGGTAAGCCGCCGTGCAGATACCGATTATGATATCCTCAACGACTGGAGAGACCGCACAGGCTGCTACAACGCTCAGGAGTATATGAATACCACAAACTACAAGGTATCTCTCGCAACCTCCTACTCCGAGTCTGCAAAGTCCGATGAGCTCGAGATCATCTGGGAGCAGGTCAAGAACACTATCGTAACATCTTCCTGGAACGCAATTTACGCTGAGTCTGACGAAGAGTTTGACAAGATCGTAGCTGATATGACCGCTAAGGTAAAGGAATACGACCCCAACGGCGAGTGCCTTGCTTGGTGCGAGAACGAAGCTGCAATCAGATGCGGACTTGAAGATCAGGTTAGATAATCACTTTTGAAAAATCCCGATTTTCGGATTTTCTCCTCTATATTTTCATTTGTCGGCTGATGATATGTTTCATCAGCCGATTTCTTTTTTATCAGATATTACGCTCTGTATAATCACATTTCAACCGTTTTCGACATAAAATAACATAATTCCAAATAGAGTTTTCAACTCTTTCAACAGGTTTTTCAACAGTTTTCAGATGAATTTGCGGTCATAAGTCTGTACAGATATTACCAAATGTATATTTTTACAGCTATTGCGGCATAATATTTTCAAAAACAAGGAAAGGAAAACGGCATATTATGATAAAGGGCGTAAACAAAAGAATTGTGGAGGTAAGCTTTCCCGAAAGCGTTTATTTTGAAAAGGCTGTGCTTTTTCTGCGGACGGAAAGCATCGGCAAATGCAGCTCAGAGCTGGAGGACGAAGCCCGTTTGCAGATAATCGGGCTTGAAAACAGCATATCCCCCTCAAAGCTCTCCCCCGCAAAAATAAAAGCCCGCATTGCTGCGGGCAGGATAGTAAATATTATGTTCAAAATCTCGGTGGTGATATGTGCAGGGGCGGCGCTTGCAATGCTTATCAGGTAAAAGGTTACAATGTGGATACAATTTACCGTGGCTATTGAAAAAATGACCCGTTTGAGTTATAATAAAGTAAGTTGGTCTTTATCGGGGAACAGCTCGCAAAGGTCTATGCGGCGAATGTCAAGCCCGCAGCTTTCGGCATACCGCACCGTCTGACCCGTTCCGCTGCGCTCATTGCCCACAACGGCGATAATGCGGGCAGAATTATCCACCATATAGCGATTTCTCAGGTTCATACAGGCAGGAGTGTAGGTCTCGGACATTATGACCACGCTTTCGGCGCTGTCCGTTATCCTGCCGAAATTCCACTTGTCACTGCCTTTGAAGCCCTTTCCGAAATCACGGTGAGGCAGAGCGGCAACAAGCTTCAAGCCCCGTGATGCCGCAAGCTCCAGGACAATTTCCCCCGCCCACAGGTCAATGCCACGCTGCATTCCTGTGATAAAGGTGTCAAAGCCCTCATCGGCGGTGGCGGATATCTCGTTGTAGAGCAGACTTTTTATGATGCGTGTCTCGGCGGCACCCTCAGCCCCTCCCGACGGGAGTTTTTCGGGTCTGTGTCCTGTGAAGCAGACGGTTTTTTCTCTGATAATGTCCATTTTTTCACCCCAAAACAAAGATGTTATAATGATTATAGCACATATTTTCCGAATTTTCAATGATTTTCGGGTATAAATTTTCGGGAATGTCCCGAATAAAAGGAGAACTGCACAATATGAAGAATTTTCTCAGACGAGCTTGGGCGGAGGTCCATCTCGACAGACTCAGCGGAAATCTTGCCGCTCTGAGAAGCCTTATAAATGAAGACAAGACCCAGATCGCCTGCGTGGTGAAAGCCAACGCATACGGTCACGATGACGGAAACATCGCAGCTTTCCTTGAAACACAGGGCGTCAGCTTTTTCGCCGTTTCAAACATTAAGGAGGCGGAAAATATCCGCCGCAGCGGCGTTAAGGGCGAGATACTCATTCTCGGTCACACCCCTGCGGAATATGCAAAGGAGCTGGCTGAATTTGACATTATTCAGGCGGCTGTTTCCCCGGGATATGCCCGTGAGCTTTCGGAGGCTGCGGTAAATGCGGGGGTAAAGGTCAAGATACATATGGCTGTTGACACGGGTATGGGCCGTATCGGCGTGTGTGCTTCGGACAGCGGTTCAATTGAAACTGCCGCAAACGACATATGCTCCGCCGCAAAGCTTGACGGAATTATCCTTGACGGCGCATTCACCCATTATGCCGCCGCTGACAGCCTTGACGAGGACGATATCGCATACACCGATGCCCAGACCGAGCGATTTTTCGCTGTCTGTGACAGGGTAAGGGAAAATGGCGTTTCTCTCAGGCACACCCACTGCCTCAACAGCGCAGGAGGCGCATTCAGATACAATGACCGCAGCACACTTGTCCGCTTCGGCATTATGCTCTACGGCTTAAAGCCCGATAGGAGCCTTGAAATGCCCGTGAAGCTCACCCCCGTAATGGACCTGAAAGCGGCTGTATCATACGTAAAGCCCGTCAGGGCAGGCAGCTTTGTGAGCTACGGCAGAACATACCGTGCCGACAGGGACATCATCGCCGCAACCATTCCCATAGGCTATGCGGACGGCTATTCAAGGAGTCTTTCGGGCAAGGGATATGTGCTGATAAACGGCAAAAAAGCCCCTATCATCGGCAGGATATGTATGGACCAGCTTATGGCTGATGTTACGGACATTGAGGGTGTTTCCGAGGGCACGGAGGTAACTTTGCTCGGAACTGACGGAAATGAGACTGTGACCGCCGACGACCTTGCGGCGATGTACGGAACTATCGGCTACGAAATAATCTGCGGCATTTCCAAGCGTATCCCCAGAGTAATTTACAAAAACGGCGAGATATCCGACGTGGTGGAGTATTACTGATACATACTTGACAAATACACCAAAACGGTGTATTATGGTTATATCAAAATGAAAGGAGCAATCCAAAGTGGAAATGATGAAAAAAGCAATGGCAGTTATAATTGCCGCTTCGGCTGTTTTATCCGTGGCAGGAAGCTGCTTTGCAGATGAATGGAAAGAGACCGACAGCGGTATGACCTACATAGATGACAGCGGAAAAGCTGTTACAGGCCTGAAGGAAATTGACGGCAGCAAGTATTATTTTAATACCAAGGGAATTATGAAAACAGGCTGGCTGACCGCAAAATCGGGTAAAAAATATTACTTTGACAAGGACGGCAAGATGCACACGGGCTGGCTGAGAGATGACGGCTCCAAGTATTATTTCGGCAAAAACGGCGCAATGGCAACAGGCAGCGTGAAGATAAGCGGCAGCTATTATCTTTTCGATGAGGGCGGCAAAATTCTCACCGGCTGGCAGACCGCAGACGGCGAAGATTATTACTACTGCACCAACGGAAAGCGTGCTGTGAACAGGACCGTAAGCATTGACGGCGAGCGTGTCCGCTTTGACAAAAACGGCAAGGTGCGGACTGATACAAAATATGATGAGTATGACAACACCAAGCCCGTGACCTCCGTTACAACAGCCGCCGAAACAGAAGCCGCTGAGGAAGAGACTGCGGAGGAAAAGAAAATAATTCCTGAGGAGATCGTAGTTACCAACACCGAATTTACCATAGAAAAGGGTGCGAAATTCAAGCTCTCCTACAGTTTCCGCCCCATCACCACAAACTGTAAGGACGTGTCATTCTCCAGCTCCAGGGACTCTGTTGTTTCCATTAACAGCAAGGGCGAGATCGAAGCTCTGAAGCCCGGCAAGGCAACTATTACCATCAAGTCCAAGGAAGATAAATCTGTTTATGTTAAGATAAAGATAACTGTTAAGTGATATAAAAAAGGGAGCCGTTTGGCTCCTTTTTTATTTGATAAGTGCGGCTGCGCTGTCAAGCTGCCTGCATATGCTGTCAAAATCCCCACGGAGGTCAAGGGAGCGAACTGCAAAAGCTTTGCCGCAGATATTGACCGAAAGCCCCTCAGAGGGAATGACATCATCGTCGGTCTTTGCATAAAGGAGCATTCCCGAAACATCGCCCGAAAAAGCCGCTGACTCGTTCATAACATAAGTGAAAAGCTGATAAAGGTTGTGGGAATGAACGCTGTGCTTGCCGTAATTCTGAACTGTGGTGTGAGAATAAAACTTTGCGTCGATTATAAGACGCCTGTTCCCGTTTGTAAGCATAATGTCCGACTGCATTTTCGGGAAAAGCTTTGAGCCGTCCTCCGAAAATGCCCATTTTATTTCAGATGATGCAGGCGACAGTTTTTTGTGGTGAACGGCAAAATAGTTCAAAATGAATTTCTCATAAAGCTTGGGAAGATTTTCCTCTCCGAAATCCGCAAGTATCATATCGCCATTTTCCGTGGACTGGAGCATATTCTCGCAGATTATCCTGCACACGCTCATCAGCAGGCGGTATTCACGGCTGTTCCTGTCATAGCTGAGACTGTTCCAGCGTATTTCCGAAAGAGCGATATCCGAGACCTGTCCGAAATATGTCACGAGCCGCCGCAATTCGGAGACCTGACGGGGCTTTATGTCCGAGCGGATAAGGAGGAGCATTGTTGAGCGCAAAATCCTGTTCAACAGTGTGTCATCGGTGTACTCGTCATAATCGCAGACGATTTTGCGGCGGATATGGCTGCACCTGTTCACCGTTTCGGACATATTTATCCTGCCCCTGACTGACGAAAGCTCATCGGTACAGCTCTCATATCCTCTGAAAAGCCCTTTTTTCAGCTGATACGACACTCCCCTGATAATAATTTCCGCCATAAGCTGGGCAGTGTTGTCAAACTCCTCGGGGCGGACGGAAACTATCCCCTGCTCCGTCAGGTCACGGAATGCGTAGGCAAGCATATAGTAGATATTTCCCACAGGAATGCTGTTTTTATAAAGCTTCATTTTTATTCACCGTCAGTATCGGATATCAGGGCTTCAAGCTTCTGCCGCTCAGTGTTCAGCCTGTCTGCATTATCGAACCAGTATTCCTCGATAGTTGGGATAATTTCATAGGTGATGATTTTTTTGACCAGAACGTCGTTTATCTCTTCGGGCTTTTTGCAGAAATAGCTGTGACCTATCTCAAAGCCTGCGCCGAGGGAGCTGTCGGAAAGTATGACCTTGTTGAGATTTTCCACTGCCGCTATCGCCTTATGAAAAAGCTCACAGGACACATTTGCATACTGACTTTTAAAAGTTGGGTCATCAAAAGCGGGCTTCATTGTGTAGAATGCAAAACGGCGGCGGAGGGCATAATCTATCATTGCAAGGCTGCGGTCGGCGGTGTTCATCATACCGATTATGTACAGATTTTCGGGGACGCTGAAGCTGTCACCACTGTAGATAAGGTCTGCGGAGTATTCCTCGCCACGCTTGTCCGACTCGATGAGCATAAGAAGCTCACCGAAAATTTTGCTGAGATTTCCTCGGTTTATCTCGTCGATGATGAAAAAGTAATCAAGGTCGCTGTGCACCCGTGCAAGGCTGCAAAATTTCTTGAATATGCCGTCGGAAAGGGAAAATCCCCCGTCCTCTGCGGGACGGTAGCCCTCAACAAAATCCTCGTATGAACAGCTCTGATGAAACTGCACAGTCTTAACACGGCTGTCGTCCTTTTCGCCCATCATCGAATAGGCAAGGCGCTTGGCGGCAAAAGTCTTTCCCACACCCGGAGCGCCTTTGAGAATAATATTTTTCTTGTGGCGGAGGAGGGAGACGATGCTTTCGTATTCCTTTCGGGAAATATAGACCTGAGAGAGGAAATCGGCGGAGGTGTAGGGCTCTGCTCCTGCGGCTTCTATCTCTGCTTCTTCCTCGGTCTCATTGTCAATATCGGGGTCAAAATTTACAAGACCCCACTTGCCCCTGCTCTCTGAATAAAAAAGATTTTCATATCCCTCCTTATATGCCTTGCTCGTATTGCAGTGCATAAGCATCTGAGTGGAAACCGCATTTTTCCAGTTGGGATTTGTTTTGATATATGGCAGTATATTCCGCTTTTCTATGCAGGAGCATATCTCTTTCATAGTTGCCGTTCCGCCGAGAGAACGGAGAGCGGCTGTGGCTTCACTGACGTAAGTGGGTTTGGAGTCGCCGCCGTCATTTAAACCGTATTTATTTTTCCAATAATTGTGATTTAAAAACAAATTATAATCCTGTTCTTTATTGCAAAATGTAAAATCCAATAAAGCATTAGCGAGTTCATTGTTATGAGTTCGTTCAACTTTCCATATGGTAATTCTGCCCGTATAAAAATACCATTTTTTAGGAACATCAAACTTTTTCCAATCGACTTTCAGCGTTCTTCCGTCCCCAACATTTTCAGTCACCGTTCCGATTGCTTTTATCTCCATAACCGAAACTGTCTGCCCGTTCACGTCAAACGGCAGGTCATTTTTCTGAGTATAGGACGATTTAATAGCTATTTTATCCCCTGCCTTGACCGAGTTCACAATATCAAGATATTTGTCCTCATACCCATTTATCCATTCACCATTTGCAATATATTCATCTTCCTTATGCTTGTCCCCGTCACCTGTGTATGTACCAACATACCAGCAAAGATCAACTGATTTATCAATTTGTTCAGCCATACCCAATCTCCTTTTAACAGCTTTTTCAATTAACATTATATCATAAATGTCATAATATTTCAATCCTCCATCACCACAATTATACCTCCCAGCCTGTCCCAAAATCGTTACAGCAAATAAAAAACTTATATTTTCCGACGTAAATTCAAAATCCACTTGCAGAATGTCATAAAATGGAGTATAATATAGAGTGAAGTAATATAAGGAGACGAAGATATATGAATATTCCCAATGACCCCGTAATGCTGCTGAGCTTTGTAAATATGAAGCTCCGTGATATATACCCCTCACTTGAAGCCCTCTGCGATGATATTGACATATCCGAAAGCGAGCTTTGCGAAAAGCTCAGGGCAATAAACTACGAATACGACAGCAAGACAAATCAATTCAAATAAACGGGAGAATTTTTGATATATGAAACCCCAGAAGCTTTATGAAATATTTACCGAAGCCCTCTGCGATGAGCGCATAAAGGCGGAGCTTACCGAGATGATCGCAGGAAAGGTCGAGGAGGACACCCTTGAGGGTCAGACCGAGCTTTTCCCCCGAAATGACACCACCGCCCTCAGTGCGGAAAATGCATCGCTTTCAAGAAAAATAGCTCTGCTGGAACTTGAAGCGGGCAGGCTCCAGAGCGAGAATGCGGAGCTGTCCTCTCAGCTCAAACGCTGCAAGGACACCTTGAACAGCTATTGCAGCTCCTACGCTATGCAGATATCTCTCTACGAAAAATACAAGACCCTTTCCCCCTCCTCCGCAAAGGTAATGAGCGGGATATTCAAAAACAATACCCTCAGCGGCATATTCCTCTGCGGCGTTCTTCCCGATAATCTGAAAAGTCTCAGAGACTACACCGAACAGCTTGCCATAAACAGCTATGAGGAATCAAAGTCGGACATTGCCGTGCTCTGCGAGCTGTATGCATACCTGCTCTCCTGCTACAATTCCACATTTACCCGACCTGTGTACAAGCTCACAGACGTTAAGGCGGGAGACGAATTTGACGAGGAGCTTCATCACAACACCGGCACCGCAAAGCAGGGAAAGATAAAAGCCGTACTGCTTCGTGGCTGTGTTGCCGCCGCTAACGGCAAGGTCATCAGAAAAGCTGTTGTTACCCTATAACGAAAGGCGTGAATTACCGTGGATACAAAAAAGATAAGCCTGATCCCCACAGAACGGGAATATATCGCCAATGCGGTGATCGGCCGTATTCCCAAAACCGTTGAAGCACAGGTCAGACTTTTCGACCCCCTTATAAAAAAGCTCCTTTCCGCTCTGGGAGGACTGTGGCTTAAAATACACAACCGTGACGTATGGTTCAACACCGCCGTCAGCGGCATATTCCCCGACCTTGACGTTTTCGAGCCCTCAAAGCAGAATGTTTTCTTCTCCTTTGCGGAGACGAAGTTCAACAAAAGCTTCGAGGGGGTTGACGGGAATCTTATGACTCTCCCCGAGCTGAGGGCATCGGGGGTTGAAAAGCTGTCGAAATTTTCGGGAAAGCTTTTTGCTTTCAAGGACGGCGGCGTGATAAAGGCATATGATCCCGCCGACGGCAGCATTTTCAGCTTCAACACCGCCAATCATCACGAGGCTGTGTGTATCCCCTCTCTCAGATTTACCAAGAAAAACGGTCTCCCCCTTGCAGGCGAGGAGCTTATTATGGTGCTGCTGGACAAGGAGCTTGTGCCCGCAGGTCTCACCCCCGCCGAGGAGGACAGCTTCTATGACCTTATCAGGCTCAGCAAGTCCGACCGCAGCTATATGGGGCTTTCCCCCGAGGGACACATTTATTTTGACTGTGAAAAGCTCTCCGAGGACATTGCCGCAGGAAAATTTGCAGGCAGCGTCAACGGTCTTGACTTTTCTATGGACACTCTCCTTGCGGTAACAAGAATAAAGGCTGATGAGGACTTTTCCAAAGCGCTGAAAATTAGCCTTTTGAACTGTGAAAAGCGCCGTGCGGACATTGACCCGTATGACGAAAAGCTGCTCTCAGACCCCAACCGTGGTCACTGGGAATTATGGAGCAGTGACGGCAGCGAGCCGACCTATGCAATTGAGATATCCGAGCCCCTCATTGCCCGTGACCCCGTTTCCGACGTTGACAGGGACGGCATCATCGCCATCGATTTCGGCACAAAAAGCACAGTTGTGGTGTATCAGAAATCCTCCGAGCACACTCTCCCTATGGCGATAGGCACAGGCAGGCTTGCGGACGCAGGCAGACCCGAACACTATGAAAATCCCACTGTTATGGAATTTGCGGACATCGGCACATTCCTTTCAAAATACAATGCCCGAAACGGCAGACCCGAAACATTGTGGGAAACCTTGCCCATATCCCACACGGCGTATTCGGATATGAAAAACAGTGCCAGCAGGGATTACTATGCCTTTTTCTGCGACTTAAAGCAGTGGGCGGGCGAGGGCTGCTATCCTCTCAGGATATGCGACCGTGCAGGGGGCGAGTATCTTCTTCCCCCATATATGAGCGGCGAAGCGGCAGAGCTTGACCCTATCGAGCTTTATGCATATTACATCGGTCTCTACATCAACAATATGCGAAACGGCATATTCCTTGACTATTACCTCTCGTTCCCCGTGACCTTTGAAAAGAGCGTCCGTGAGCGGATAACCGCATCATTTGAGAGAGGACTTATGAAGTCTCTCCCCCCCTCCGTGCTGGAAAACGAGGAGATAATGGCGGATTTCCGTGTGGACGGCTCTGTGAGCGAGCCTGCGGCATATGCGGTCTGCGCTCTGAAGGAATACGGCGCATTCCCCGATGACGGCGAGGAATTTCACTACGGCATATTCGATTTCGGCGGCGGGACCACGGATTTTGATTTTGGCGTATGCCGCACATCGGACAAGAGAAAATTCGACTACACAATTGAAAATTACGGTGCGGGGGGCGACAGATATCTCGGAGGCGAAAATCTCCTTGAACTCCTTTCCGTCACCATTTTCAGAGATAATTACAGCAAAATCGCTGAAAACGGCATAACCTTTACCCTGCCGCCCCGCTGTGCCGAATTTGCAGGCTCTGCGGCTGTTGTGGCACGTTCAAGGGAAGCCGAAGCAAATATGCGCCATATGATGGAGCATCTCAGACCTATTTGGGAAAATACGGAGACCTACGCCGATGAATTTGAGCGTGGAATAATCTGCGTTGACCTTTTTGACAGAAACGGTGAGTTATTGCCCCGCTTCGAGCTTGAAGTCTCCGCCGAAAAGCTTGTGGGAATAATCAGGGACAACATCAGCCGTGGCATCGACAATTTCTTTGCTTCGATGAGCCTTGCATACAGCTCCGCAAATGCATCTGTCCCCGAAAAAATGAACATTATGCTTGCGGGAAATTCCTGCAAAAACAAGCTTGTTACTGAGATATTCAAGGAAAAGTTCAAGGAGGGCGGTGAAAAGCTGAAAGCCGCTCTGGGCACTGACACCGAGCCCGAATTTATCCTCTATCCCCCTCTTGGCACGGAAGAGGCATACAGCCTTATGGAAAGCAAAGGCATCGACCCTCACCGTGGCAGCCTTGAACGTCCTACGGGCAAAACAGGCGTGGCGTTCGGTCTTATAATGTGCAGAAAGGGCGGCGTTATCGAGCGCAAGGCTCTCAGCGCCAAGGAAGAGGAGATCCCCTTCAAGTATTTCATCGGCAAGAGCAAGCGTGGACGGTTCAATATCCTTACCGATGAAAACGCACCTATGACCCTTGCAGGCAAGCCCGATTACAATGTTTGGTACAACTTCACCGATGCCGATGAGGACACCTTTGAGATATACTACACCCCTATGCCCGAAGCCGTTACCGATTCACTGCCCATTGAGCAGGTGATGAAGAAGAAATGCAGGCTGAACGTGGTCTATGAAAAGGCGTGTGTATATATCCGTGCTTCGGGTCCCAGAACGCTCCAGTATGTTGCCGCCACCGAGAACGGCATCAATTTTGACACATATCTTGGCAAGATAATGACCGTTGAGCTTGACTGACAGCAGTGATCAATCAACAAAAAAACTCCCGTCCTGCATCAGCAGAGCGGGAGTTTTACTATAATCACATTACTTTATTTTTCTTGCTTCAACGTAATATCTCTTATCCTCGGCATGACCCATAGAAAAAGTCTTTCTTGGAAGTGCGCCGTCCTTTATGACTGTGGGGAAAAGCTCCTCCTTGCCCATGTCGGGAAGAAGTATGCCTGCACTGCCCTGAGCCGATGCAAGGCGCTTTACAACGTCTGCACCGTGAATGTAGTCGATCTTGCCGCCGTTTGCTTTAAGATATCCGTCAAGGAAGCTCTGAACGCTGCCAACGGTAAGGTTGGAGGTGGGCTTTGAGATGCCGTATGTTTTTGACACGCCGCCGCATACCCATTCAAAGCTCTGCATATCGTCGGTCACATTCTCGGTAAGTCCAAGCTCTGCGGTCATTTCGGAGAGGAGCTTGTCTGTGTCGATTTCGGTGAGTATCCTGTGGATAGCCTCAAATTCAAGAGCCTCGCTGTGGAGGTTAACTATCTCCGCAAGAGCATATCTTGCAGGGTGATCAGACATATCCCTGCCGGGATTTTCACGCTTTAACTCTTCGTAATATTCCTTTGCTGTGGCAAGTGAGTGATTGCCGTCACCCATTGCGTAAAGGAGCACGGGAACGTCCTTTATGCCGTATCTCTTCTCGAAATTCTCCCTGCTGCCAAGGTCGGAAAGTGCCTTGTCGCAAAGGTCGATGTCATTGCCCGAAACAAGGTATCCCTTGATGCTGCCGCCGTTTTTCATAAGGGTGAAGTCATAGAGCTTTTCAAGGCTGTCCTTTTTATCGCCTATCTTCTCGATAACAGTTTTCTCGGGGTCATCAATGAGTATCATTATGTGAGGAAGCTCCAGAGCCGCTCCCCTGCGGACTTTAAGTCTGGGCGGGATACGCTCGGCAACGGTGGCTTCGGTGGCTCTTACGGGAGATGTGCTGCCCTTGCGGAAATCATACTGTTCAAGGTCTATCATTCCCACAAGTCCCTGACGCACCTTTCCTGTGCTGTCGGTGCGCTCTATGTATATCATAGAGTCCTTGTATTCCTTGAAAATGCCCTTTGCAAGGTACTCGTCCATAGTCTTTCTGATGTCCCCGATGCGCTTTTCGGAGTCATCGCTTTCAAGGTATGCTTCGGGGAGAATGAGCTTTAATGCTGAGGGGGCGTCTCCGACGATATTTGCGGCGTCCTCCCAATATTCGGGCTGTGAGGTGAACTGGTCGCAGGCAACAACTGCCCATTTGCTCATATCCGTATTATCGGGAAGAAGTATGTCAGCTGCACCGAAGGCTGTTGATGATCTTTTCACAAAAATTTCTCCTTTCATTCCTCGGTGAAGCTGAGCTTCATCGACATATAGATAGATTTATCTTCAATAAATTTAAGCTTTTTGTAAAGAGGATAGCCGCACTTTGTGGCACGGAGCTCAATGTAGGAAAGGTCCCACGCCTTGCCGTCCTCTATCGCCATATTCACAAGATGCTGACCGATGCCCCGTCTGCGGAAATCGGGGAGGGTATATACATTCATAAGGGTGCCCGTTTTTCCCGTAATGAACAGGGGGCTGGCAGGCTTGTTTATTAGCAGGAAGAACACGCAGCCTGCGGTCTTTCCGTCCTCCTCGGCAAGGTACACAACGCAGTCACGGTTCAAGTGCTCCTGAAAATATCCCTTGGATTTATCGGCGATCTCATCGAAAACGGACTGTTCAAGGTCCTCGTGGGTCTCGTGCATATATCCGAGGCGAAGCTCGATGAGGGTTGGTATATCAGCAGGCTTTGCTTTTCTGTATGTTATCATTTTCGCAAGTCCTTTCGGTTAAACTTTCGTTTATGATTATAGCACATTACACATTTTATGTCAACCGACCTTATAAAAGCACAGCTTATCAATTTTACAAATTTTTTCCCGATAAACAAATGATTTGAAATATGCCCGCAAAAACACTTGCAAAACAGCAAAATATATGGTATAATAACAAAGTATTGTTGTCCGCTGAAAAATTGCGGCTGAAAAATCAAGAGAAAAGAGGAAATCATATGGATCACGATATGGTCAGATACCTTGCAAAGCTTGCAAAGCTCAGTTTCACCGATGAAGAGCTTGAACAGGCTGTAAGCGATATGACAAGCATCATCGAAATCATGGATACCATCAAGGAAATAGACATCACCTACGATCCCCTCAAGGATAACCACAACGTTTATCTGAAGGATCTCAGAAAGGACGAGGCAAAGCCCTCTCTCCCCACCGAAAAGCTTTTGCAGAACGCTGTTCAGAGCGAAAACTGCTTTGTTGTTCCCAAGGTCGTTGAATAAAAAATAAGGAGTTGTATTTATGGACATTACTTCCCTTACCATAAAGGAAATGCGCAGTAAGCTCGACAGCAGGGAAATTTCCTCCCCCGAGCTCACCAAGGCGTATATCGACAGGATAAAGGCTGTTGACGGCAGCGTTGAGAGCTACATCACCGTCACAGAAGAGGGCGCTATGGCTGCTGCCGAGGCTGCTCAGAAGAAGATCGATGCAGGCGAGGCGACCGCTCTCTGCGGCATACCCCTTGCTATCAAGGATAACATCTGCACAGACGGCGTTAAGACCACCTGTGCTTCAAAGATGCTCGAAAACTTCATTCCTCCCTATAACGCAACCGTTATGGAGAAGCTTGAAGCCGAAAATATCGTAATGCTCGGAAAAACCTCTATGGACGAGTTCGCAATGGGCGGCTCAACACAGACCTCCGCTTTCAAAAAGACCAAGAACCCCTATGACACATCAAGAGTTCCCGGCGGTTCCTCGGGCGGCTCCGCTGCCGCTGTGGGCGCTGACCTCTGTGCTGCGGCTCTGGGCTCCGATACAGGCGGATCTATCCGTCAGCCCTCCTCTTTCTGCGGCGTTACAGGCTTAAAGCCCACCTACGGAAGAGTTTCCCGCTATGGTCTTGTTGCTTTTGCAAGCTCCCTTGACCAGATAGGCCCCATCGCAAGAAGCGCTGAGGACTGCGGAATTATCCTTAACACCATTGCAGGCTATGACCCCCACGACGGCACGGTTTCCAAAAACCCCGTTGATGACTATACCTCAAAGATAGGCATGGATATGAAGGGCGTCAAGATAGCAATTCCCGCAGAGTTCTACGCAGAGGGCATTGACGATGTTGTTAAGAAGACTGTTCTTGCCGCTGCTGACAAGTACAAGACAATGGGTGCAGAGCTTGTTGAATGCTCAATGCCCTCTCTTAAATATGCAGTTGCCGCATACTACCTCATTTCCTCCGCAGAGGCTTCCTCCAACCTTTCCCGTTACGACGGCATAAAGTACGGCCACAGAAGTGACATCACAGGAAATTACAACGAGCTCATCACCGCTTCAAGAAGCGAGGGCTTCGGCGACGAGGTAAAGAGACGTATCCTCCTCGGAAACTACGCTCTCTGCTCCGGTTACTATGATGCATACTACGGCAAGGCTATGGCACTTAAGCAGAAAATTCGTGAGGAATACAACGAAATTTTCGGCAAGTGCGATATGATACTCACTCCCACAGCTCCCACAGTAGCTTACGGCGTAAATGAGAACATCAGCGACCCCAAGAAGATGTATCAGGCTGATATCTGCACAGTTACAGTAAACATCGCTTCTCTCCCCGCAATTTCCACCACCTGCGGATATGACGAAAAGGGTATGCCCATCGGAATGTCCCTTATCGGCAGAATGTGGGACGAGGCTTCCATTATCGGCGCCGCAGACGCATTTGAAAAGAACTTTGACCGCATTGCGGCAAAAATATGATCAGAAAGGGTGAATGAAGCAATGTCAGTATCAGATTACATTCCCGTTATCGGTCTTGAAATACATTCGGAGCTGCTCACCAATTCCAAGGTGTTCTGCACCTGCTCCGCAGAATTTGGCGGTGAAAGAAACACCCGCTGCTGCCCTGTTTGCTCGGGTATGCCCGGAACTCTTCCCGTTATCAATCAGACTGCCGTTGAGTATGCGGTAAAGGCAGGCTATGCTTTGAACTGCGACATCAACAAGTTCTCCGTTTTCGACAGAAAGAACTACTTCTATCCCGACCTTCCCAAGGCATATCAGATTTCCCAGATGCCCCTCCCCCTCTGCATCAACGGCAACGTGCCCATTGAGTACGAGGAGAACGGCGAGAAGAAGCAGAAAACTATCCGCATCAACCGTATCCACCTTGAAGAGGACGCAGGAAAGCTTATCCACGATGACTTGAACGGCGTTTCCCTCTGTGACTACAACCGCTGCGGCGTGCCTCTTATCGAGATAGTTACCGAGCCTGATATGTCCTCTCCCGAGGAGGCAAGAACTCTCGTTGAGACTATCGCACTCCTCCTCCAGTACACAGGCGTTTCCGACTGTAAAATGGAGCAGGGTTCTATCCGTGCGGACGTAAACGTGTCCCTTATGAAAAAGGGCGACACCGAGTTCGGTACAAGAGCCGAGATAAAGAACGTAAACTCCCTTAAATCCATTTACCGCACCATTGAATTTGAGATAAAGCGTCAGGCGCAGATACTCGACAGAGGCGGCAAGATCGTTCAGGAGACAAGACGTTTCGATGCTAACCGTGGCGAGACCAAGTCTATGAGAACCAAGGAAGATGCTCACGATTACAAGTATTTCCCCGATCC
>CAMBJF010000012.1 GCA_945867875.1 uncultured Ruminococcus sp.
GACTTATACCGACAGCAACTTGAATTTGGCTGTGGTACTTAAGTCCCCAAGTTATAAAAAAGGAGTTTAAAGCTTATGGAACCTATAAAGCTGAAGCCTGCGTTCAAGGACTACCTCTGGGGCGGAACACGTCTGAGAGACGATTTCGGAAAGGACTGCGATTTTGAGAAGATCGCTGAAAGCTGGGAATTATCCTGCCACAAGGACGGCAATTCCACTG
Organism: uncultured Ruminococcus sp.; assembly: GCA_945867875.1. Lineage (GTDB taxonomy): Bacteria > Bacillota > Clostridia > Oscillospirales > Ruminococcaceae > Huintestinicola. Next base: position 221 of record CAMBJF010000012.1, read on the forward strand.
TTGCCGACGGCAAATTTGCAGGACTTACACTTGCTGAATATATCGAAAAGAACGGCAAAAAGGTGCTGGGTACAAACTGCGAAAAGTTTGAAAACTTCCCTATCCTTATCAAGCTCATTGACGCCAAGGACAATCTTTCCGTTCAGGTCCACCCCGACAATGACTACGCTATGAGGGTCGAGGGCGAGTACGGCAAGACCGAGATGTGGTATGTTGTTGACTGCGACGAGGGCGCAACTCTTCTTTACGGTTTCAAGCACGAGATCTCCAAGGAAGAATTCAGAGAGCGCATTCAGAACAACACTCTTCTTGAAGTTACAAACGCCGTTCCCGTTAAAAAGGGCGATGTGTTCTTCATTCAGGCAGGCACTCTCCACGCTATCGGCAAGGGTATCCTTATTGCCGAGATTCAGCAGAATTCCAACACCACCTACAGAATTTACGATTACGGCAGAGTCGGCGCTGACGGCAAGCCCAGACAGCTCCATATCGACAAGGCTGTTGACGTTACAAACCTGTGCCCCGCAAAGCCTTATCCTGTAACAGCACCCGTTCAGAATGACGGCTGGAGCGACAAACGTCTTGCTTCCTGCGAGTATTTCACTGTTGATGCACTTGATATCGACACAAGTGCAAAGCTTGAAGCTAATGACAAGAGCTTCGTGCATATCCTCGTTCTCGACGGCGGCTGTGTATTCTCCGCTGAGGGCAGCACTCCTGTTGATCTGGGCAAGGGCGACAGCCTCTTTGTTCCCGCAGGTCTCGGCAAATTCGAGCTTACAGGCTGCTGCAAGGCTGTTATGACACATATTGACTGATAAACATTTATAAGAACACAAATACCCCACAGAAAGGTTGATAAATATGAAATATTATATCGGCATTGATCTTGGCGGAACAAACATCAAGGCAGGAGTTGTAAACGAAAACTTTGAGATCATCGCAAAGGCTTCAACAAAGACATTGTGCCCCCGTCCCGCAAAGGACATCTGCGACGATATGGCAAAGGTTTCCATCGAGGCCTGCAAGCTGGCAGGGATTTCCGTCGATGACATTGAATGGATAGGTGTGGGCACACCGGGTATCGCTGACAATATCAACGGTACTATCCCCTATTCAAATAATCTCGACTTCCACGATGTACCCGTAAGAAAATACATTCAGGCTCATATCAATAAGCCCGTTTATATTGCAAATGATGCAAATGCGGCTGCCTACGGCGAATTTGTTGCAGGTGCTGCAAAGGGCGCAAAGAACGCTGTGTGCATAACTCTCGGAACAGGCGTTGGCGCAGGCATCATCGTTGACGGCAAGATTCTCACAGGCTCAAACCTTGCAGGTGCAGAGCTTGGTCATATGGTCATCGAAGTGGACGGTCCTCAGTGTACCTGTGGAAGAAAGGGCTGCTTTGAGGTATTCTCCTCCGCAACAGGTCTTATCCGTATGACAAAGGAAGCTGCTGAAGCTGACAAATCCTCCGTTCTCAACAAGTATTTTGAGGAAGAGGGCAAGTTCTCCGCCCGCCACGCATTTATGGCTATGAGAGAGGGCGACAAGGCAGGTACAGAGGTCGTTGAAAAATACTGCAAGTACCTTGCGGCAGGCATTACAAATGCTATAAACATATTCCAGCCCGATATTCTCTGCATCGGCGGCGGCGTTTGCAATGAAGGCGATCCTCTGCTTCTCCCCGTAAAGGAGCTTGTCAAGAAGGAAGTTTACACACGTATGCTTTCTCAGAACACTGAAATAGTTATCGCAAAACTCGGCAATGACGCAGGCATCATCGGTGCAGCATTCCTCGGTCTGGAGAGCTGATATCAAGAACTTAAAACTTTTATGCTTATACGCGAAAGTATTATTTTTAAAGTGAGGTAAAATAAAATGTCTTGTAATGAAAACTGTACAGACTGCGGTAACTTTTTCTGTGAAGGGGCTGAAATGGCTCCTCAGCGTTCTCTTTTCAACGCTCTCGGAATGACCGAGGAGGAAATGAAGAAGCCTCTCGTAGGTATCGTTTCTTCCTATAATGAAATTGTTCCAGGTCATATGAACATCGACAAGCTTGTGGAAGCTGTTAAGCTTGGCGTTGCTATGGCAGGCGGAAACCCTGTTGTATTCCCTGCTATCGCCGTTTGCGATGGTATTGCTATGGGTCATCAGGGTATGAAGTATTCCCTCGTTACCCGTGACCTTATCGCCGATTCCACCGAATGTATGGCACTTGCTCATCATTTCGATGCACTTGTTATGATACCCAACTGCGACAAGAACGTTCCCGGTCTTCTTATGGCAGCCGCAAGAGTAAACGTTCCCACCGTATTTGTATCAGGCGGTCCTATGCTGGCAGGTCACGTAAAGGGCAGCAGAACTTCCCTTTCAAGTATGTTCGAGGCCGTTGGCGCATACACCGCCGGCAAGATCACCAAGGACGAGTTTGAGGAATATGAAAACAAGGCTTGTCCCACCTGCGGAAGCTGCTCGGGTATGTACACCGCAAACTCTATGAACTGTCTCACCGAGGCTATCGGTATGGGTCTCAAGGGCAACGGCACAATCCCCGCTGTTTATTCCGAAAGACTCCGTCTTGCAAAGCACGCAGGTATGCAGGTAATGGAGATGTACAGAAGAAATATCCGTCCCAGAGACATTATGACCGAAAAGGCATTTATGAATGCTCTTACCGTTGATATGGCTCTCGGCTGCTCAACAAACACAATGCTTCACATTCCCGCTATCGCTCACGAGTGCGGCGTTGACATCAACCTTGACATTGCAAATGAGATAAGCGCAAAGACTCCCAACCTCTGCCACCTTGCACCAGCAGGTCACGCATATATGGAGCAGCTCAATGAAGCAGGCGGCATTTACGCTGTTATGAACGAGCTTGACAAGAAGGGCCTCCTTTACACCGACCTTATCACCGTTACAGGCAAGACTGTAGGCGAAAACATTAAAGGCTGCATAAACAAGGATCACGATATTATCCGTCCTATCGAAGAGCCATACAGCGAAACAGGCGGAATCGCAGTCCTCAGAGGCAATCTTGCCAAGGACGGCTGCGTAGTTAAGCGCAGTGCTGTTGTTCCCGAAATGCTCACACATACAGGCCCCGCAAAGGTATTCGACTGCGAAGAGGACGCTCAGGCAGCTATCCTCGGCGGAAAGATCGTTGCAGGCGATGTTGTTGTTATCAGATACGAAGGTCCCAAGGGCGGTCCCGGTATGAGAGAGATGCTCAACCCCACCTCCGCTATTCAGGGAATGGGTCTCGGAAGCTCAGTTGCACTTATCACTGACGGACGTTTCAGCGGTGCATCAAGAGGTGCGTCCATCGGCCACGTTTCCCCCGAAGCAGCAGTTGGCGGCGTTATCGGCGTAGTTCAGGACGGCGACAGCATCACTATCGATATTCCCAACTACAAGATACAGCTCAACATTGATGATGCAGAGCTTGAACGCAGAATGGCAGCATTCACACCCAAGAAGAAGGAACTTAGCGGATATCTTAAGAGATACGCTTCTCTCGTAACCTCAGGCGCACAGGGCGCTATCCTCAAAAACGATTGATTATCGGAGATATATCTATGAGCAAAACTGAAAGCGGCGCAAAAAAAGCGGGCAAATTCCTTACAGCACTTGTAATACTTATTTTGATTGCGGTTTTCGCCGCTTCAGGCTTTATCGGAGGTCAGGACACGGCTGCGGAAAAATACTGTGCAGCTGTGGCTTCCGCCAATTTTAAGGACTATTCTAAAATTGTTGCCCCCAATGATATTTATGCCGGCGGCAGCGAAGATGCATTCAAGGCTGCCTGCAAAAGCGGATTAAGAAACCGTGAAGAATTTGCCGAGCTTACTGAGACTGACAACATCAGCTCAAAGGTAAAGATAACCGAGCACAAGATGAACGGAAGCCCCACAAGCTGGATATGCAAAGCCGATATTGACTTTTTCAGCAGCGGACACAGCATTTCATTTAAAGATGTGTCTATCGAAATGACCTTTACAGGCGGCAAATGGATAATCATTAACACCGAACCCAACGTTTTCTGACGTTGGGTTTTTATATTTAAGATAACACCTAATTGCTATTGACATCAGTCCTTAAATGAGTTATAATAATAGTAATCTACTATGATTACTATAAAAAAGGTTTATATAAAGGGAAGGGACTTGATGCAATGAAAATATCAACAAAGGGTCGCTATGCACTCAGAATGATGTGTGATCTTGCGATGAATGACACAGGTGCCGCAATTCCTTTGAAGGAAATTGCCAGAAATCAGGACATAAGCGTTAAGTATCTCGAGCAGATAGTTATCCTTCTTAGCCGTGCAGGGTTTGTGAAAAGCGTCCGTGGAGCACAGGGCGGCTACAAGCTTACTAATCCTCCGAAATACTACACGATCGGTATGATACTTAGGCTCACCGAGGGAAATCTTGCTCCCGTTGCCTGCCTTGAGGATAATGTTAATCAGTGTGAGAGAGCACCTGAGTGTGCCACTCTTTTCGTTTGGCAGAAGCTTTATGATGCCATTACCGATGTGGTGGACAACATTACTATTGAGGACATCGTAAACCATTCAAAAAACATTTCGGCAAACGATTATGTGATATAAAAATAAGGCAGTACAGCTTTTAAACGGCTGTACTGCCTGTTTTTATAATGCCTTTTTCATTGAGATGTGGGGACAGTATTCGTCAAGGTATTCATCGCCATATGGGGAATATCCCAATTTTTCATAAAATCCCTTTGCTCTGAGCTGTGCTGAAAGCTCCGTTTCGACGCCGCCAAGCTCACGTGCTTTGTTTTCAAGAGCCATGACTATTTTTTCGCCAAGACCTTTTTTGCGATATTCCTTTAAAACTGCCACCCTGCCTATTGTGTAGGTCTTGCCGTCCGATGTGAAGAGACGGCCGCAAGCGGCAGGAATGTTGTCATCTGTGAAAAGAACGGCGTGATATGCGTCCTTGTCAATGGCATCAAACTCATTTTGAAAACCCTGTTCATCAACAAAAACGGTCTTTCTGATATCAGCAGCCTCGGGAGATAAGTCAAGTCCCATTCTTATCCTTACTTCCATTACAGTACCTTTGAAAGGAAATCTTTCAGTCTCGGGTTCTGCGGATTGCCGAAAAATTCAGCGGGAGCGCCCTGTTCCAGAACATTTCCGTCAGCCATAAACATTACTCTTGAAGCGACCTCACGGGCAAATCCCATTTCGTGAGTAACAACCACCATTGTCATTCCCTCTTCGGCAAGCTCTTTCATAATGCTGAGGACTTCGCCCACCATTTCCGGGTCAAGTGCAGAAGTTGGCTCGTCAAAGAGCATAACATCGGGATTCATTGCAAGTGAACGGGCAATGGCGATTCTCTGCTTCTGACCGCCTGAAAGCTGTGAGGGATAATTTTCAGCCTTATCAAGAAGTCCAACCATTCTGAGGAGCTCTTCTGCCTTAGCATTGGCCTCGTCCTTATTCATAAGTCCAAGCTTGACAGGTGCAAGAGTGATATTTCCACGAATTGTCAGATTGGGGAAAAGATTAAAATGCTGGAAAACCATTCCCATTTTCTGACGCATATGGTTCAGCTCTTTTTCCTTTGCGTGAGTGATATCCACGTCATTGAAAATTATCTTGCCCGATGTAGGCTTTTCAAGGAGATTGAGACATCTGAGGAATGTACTTTTTCCCGAGCCTGACGGTCCGATTATGACCACCTTTTCGCCCTTGTCGATAGTCTCGGTAATGCCTTTGAGTATTTCAAGCTCACCGAAGGATTTATACAGCTTTTCAACGCTTATCATTAGCTGCAAGCCTCCTTTCAAGACGTGTAACAAAGTGAGTGAGTATCATAACTATGACAAGATAAATGACCGCAACTGCGATAAGAGGCAGGAACGGTTCATATGTATTTGAACGGATAGTATCTCCGCCCTTTGTAAGATCCTGCACGGCGATATATCCCGCAACAGATGTCTCTTTCAGCAGAACGATGAACTCGTTTGCGAGAGATGGAAGAACATTTTTGAATGCCTGCGGGAGAACAATATGTATCATAGTTTTTGAGTAATTGAGACCCAGCGCCGAGCCTGCTTCAAACTGTCCGTTATCAACAGCCATAATTCCCGAGCGAACTATCTCAGCCACATATGCAGCGGAGTTGAGACCGAATGCAAGAACAGCAGCAAATATCTTGTCCACCTGCACCGATGCGAAAATTACAAAATAGATGATAAGAAGCTGAACTACAACAGGAGTTCCTCTTATTACCGTCAGATATACCTTTGCAAAGAAATTCAGAATGCTGAGCTTTCCTGTTTTGTCGTGGGTCGCACGGACGATAGCGATGAGAAATCCCAGCACCATTCCGAGGAGTACCGCAAACACGGTTATTTTCAGCGTATTTTTCAGACCGTTTGTGAGATATTTCCAACGGTCGTCCTGAATGAAAGTTTTATAAAACTTATCAGCAAATTGAGAAAGAGCCATTTCCAGTTCCAAGTTATCACACCTTATTCCAAGAAACGGCTGCCCGCTGAGCTGCGGACAGCCGTTTCAAATAATTTTACTTTCTTACGATAATTACCTGAGTTGCTGTGGTATAGGGGTCTGTGAAGTTTACGTTTTCAAGTCTGTCTTCGGTAACGGTCATACCTGCAACACCGACATCAGCCTTGCCTGAGTCAACAGCTGCGATAATGGAATCAAATTCCATATTATCAACCTGAAGCTCCATTCCGATAATGTCGCATACAGCTGTCATCATATCAACGTCGAAGCCGACAACATTTTCACCGTCCATAGATTCATAGGGAGGGAATTCAGCGTTTGTTGCCATAATGAGCTTGCCGTTGCTTCTGTCAACATCAGCGGGAGATGTATAGGGGCTTTTGCCTGCGTCTTCACCGATCCAGTTTGCCTTGATGGAATCAAGAGTTCCGTCGGATTTGAGCTGAGCAAGAGCATCGTTTATCTTGTTTGTAAGATCATCGTTGCCCTTCTTTACAGCGATAGCATATTCCTCAACTGCGAAATCTTCCTCGAGGAGCTTAAGATCATCGTTGTTTTCAACATAAACCTTGGCAGGCTCTGCGTCGATAAGAACCGCATCGACCTTGCCCTGCTTAAGAGCCTGAACAGCATCAGCGCCCTTGTTGAAACGCTCTACCTTATCGGTAACGTCAGAGGCATAAGTATCGCCTGTTGTTCCGAGCTGAACGCCGATGACCTTGCCGTTAAGGTCATCAATGGAGAAAATCGTGTTTTCGGGAATGCTTCCGCAGCCTGCAAAAATTGCAGCGGAAAGTGCAGCAGCAGCCACACTTGCGATTATTTTAGAGATCTTCATTTTAAATTTGTCCTTTCATTTTTGAAATTGATTACAGACCAACTATCATTATAATACAGAATCCTACCGATTTCAAGGGATTATTATGTTATTTTACATTTTAATAAAAAATTATATATTATCCCCCGAAATCGTCTGTGATTTAAGTAGTCTGGGTGCTTTCAGTCTCTGTTTCCGCAGGCTTTTCAGCACTCTGCTCCTCAGTTTTAGGCTCTTCTGCAGCGTCAACGGGCTCAAATGTCTCAGGAACAAATTCTTCTTCGTCCACAAGATGTATGTCCTCCTGTTTACCCTCGGTATCATCAGGCGGGAATACATTTGTTTCCAGCTGAGCAAGAGTCGTCCTTGCGTTGTTGGTAAGTCTTTCGTAATAAGGCTTGAATGAGTCAAAAAAGCTTCTCCATTTACGTTCAAACTTGGGGTCAGCCGCTTCATTGTTGTTCTGAGGGGCGATCTTTCGCCATTCACGGCTGATAAGGGACATAATGAAGCCGTTAAGATGCGCCTCTGTCATTTCCTTATATTCGGAGGGGGTGGGGTGACGGAATTTATAAAGGTCCTCGATTTTGATAAGCTCATCAAGGTTTTTCATTATGCAGTCATACTTCTTGAAAAGCAGACCGATATTTGTGACCTTGTTGATGTTCGCTATATTTTCATTGACGATCTTCATATATCTGCTTATGTAAATTTTTGTCATTTTATCGAGAAATTCCTCAGAGACCTGAAGTTTTTTCTCGTCTATTTCAAGAATAATGTTCTGGAGCTGAATCTGCTTGTTTCTTTGCTTCTTTTTTTCATTATCAAAAAAACTCATAGCATCAAATCCTTTTCCTTAAAATCAAACTCTCATTATTATAACACAATATTAAAAAAAATGCAAGGGTTTGAGCATAAAAATGAGCAGAAAAGTCACTGCTCTGAGAGCTGTTACTTTTCTGCTATAAAGCGCATAAATTATCTGTTATCCACCTTTTCAGGGTACATATCGTGCTCGGTGAGACGGCGAAGCGCCATTTCCTCGAACATAGTGCCCTTTCTGCCGTAATTGCAGTATGGGTCAATGGAAATTCCTCCACGGGGTGTGAATTTTCCCCATACCTCAATATATTTCGGGTCCATAAGCTTGATAAGATCTTTCATTATAATGTTCACGCAGTCCTCGTGAAAATCACCGTGGTTGCGGAAGCTGTAAAGATAAAGCTTAAGTGATTTGGATTCTACCATTTTTATATCGGGTATATATGATATATAAATAGTTGCGAAATCGGGCTGACCCGTTATAGGGCAAAGGCTTGTAAATTCGGGGCAGTTGAATTTTACAAAATAATCATTGTCCTGATGCTTGTTCACGAATGTTTCAAGTACCTGAGGAGCGTAATCGTCGGGGTATTTTGTTTTTTGATTGCCAAGGAGAGTTATCCCCTGCTTTTCCTCTGCTGTTCTGCCTTCCATTTTTATCGTCCTTCCGTAATAAAATTATAACCGTCATAAGGCTGTTTCTGCCCTATGGCGGTTATCCTCGATATTATTATAACGCAAACGCCGATATATGTCAAGCCTTGTCCATAAGTCCCATAAGCTCCTGCTTTGAAACTGCGCCCACTATCCTTGCGACCTCAACGCCATTCCTGAAAGCAATGAACGTGGGGATGCTTGATACACCGAATTTGCCCGCAGCCTCCGTGACCTTGTCCACATCAACCTTATAAACAGAAAAACTGCCGCTTTCCGCAAGCTCACTTACAACGGGAGCCATTATCTTGCAGGGACCGCACCACGATGCATAAAAATCCACAAGCACAGCCTCATTGACTTTTAACACCTTATTCTCAAACTCGCTGTAATCCTTTATCTCCATAAAAAATATCCTTTCATCATAAAGATTTTGCAGGATTATTATTCTCAGTCTGAGCAGGAGTATTCGGGAGACAAACGGTAATTCTTGTGCCGATGTCCTTGTATGAAATCACCTCAAAATGACCGCCGTGACGGTCAACAATCCACTTGGCAATGGAAAGTCCGAGACCCGTGCCGCCTGTTTCACGGTTTCTTGCAGGGTCGGAGCGGAAAAATCTGTCAAAGATCAGTGGAATATCATTTTCGTCAATGCCGATTCCCGTGTCCTGGACCTCAAAACAGTTCTCCCCTTTTTCATTTTTCATAACTCTGAGGGTAACTGTATTGCCCTTAGGGGTATATTTTTTCGCATTGTCACAGAGAATACGTGCAGTCTGCTTCATCATCGAAATATCGGCATAAACACTTATCTCGTCCTTGATGTCAAGGTTGTAGGTGTGGTCGTGGTCAATCATCTCAGCTTCGGAATGAACTTCTCTTATCATATCCGAAAGAGAAAATTCTGTCATATTCACAGGCTGCCTGCCATTGTCGCCCCTTGCAAGGAACAAAAGCTGCTCGACAAGCTTGTTCATATTCTCCGATTCATTCTTTATCGCCGTGATGCCCTCGTCAAGTATCTTTTCATCGGATTTGCCCCACCTGTCAAGCATATCCGCATAGCCCTTGATGACCGCAATTGGCGTCCTCAGCTCGTGAGATGCATCTGACACAAAACGGGACTGGCTTTTGTAAGCCTCCCTCATTCGGTCAAGCAGGTCATTTATAGCCTTTTCGATACGCTTCAGATCACGGTTTCCCGTAGAAATATGAATATCCGAATCCATAGGGTCAATTTTTCCGATGGCCGACTCAATATCATCAAAATTATATTGGCTGTTGTGAGCGGCAGCTGTAAGCTCAGTAGCAGTCACAGCTATTTTATTAAGAGGACTTAGCATTTTCTTAGCCCTGAAATATTCGGGAAGAAAAGTCAGCAGCCATATGATGACCTGTATCATAATAACAGCCGCCATACCTACTGTAAGTACCCTTGCAAATGTGCCGCATCTGACTGAGTATTCACCAAAATGATAAATTCCCGTGCCAAGGGCAGCCCAGACATTTTCACCGCCCGAACCTGCCGTAACGCCGCTGAAATCAAAATCAAAGCTTCGGTCGATATCCGTTTTGAACACGGAAACGTAATTTGCTTCGGCGGCTATGCACCAGCTCACAACCGAAAAAACAATAATAAGCAGGTCGCAGAGAAGATACTGCCCCAGGCGTTCAAGCTGCCTGCTGGCGGTTATCTGCCCTGCGATGGAACTGCTGTTATCGGGCTTGTTTTTTTCCACACAGCCACCTCCTTTTTCAGAAGCCAAGCTCTTTGAGACCGTTAATTATGTCAACATAAAACTCTGTAATGTCGGAAATACCGCCGTTTTTGTCAGTCGAAAGCCTGCTCCTGCGCATGTCCACCTCATCGCAGTGGGATATTCCCCGTTTGCCGCTACCGTAGTAAACTCCTTTGAAATTGGTCCATTTAACGGAATCAGGCGCAAGCAGACCGTCATTTTCGCCTTCAAAATGGTTTACAACTATCCACGGGAATGCCATAAGCATATCAGAGCTCATCTTTTTCATTGCAAAGGCATAGCTCTGATAATAAACTCCCTCAGCGTCGGGATTTTCCCTGTTGAACCGCTCCGCATCGGCAGTTCGGAAGCTCTTCACGGCTTCATATGTATGAGGAGAGCTGTCCCCAAGTATCCGAAACCACAGGTCAGCCGCACCGCAGCCGAATCTTACCGCCCCCTGCGGCAGCTTCATAAGCTTATCCACCGTGACCGAACCGTTATGAGGCGTGGACAACGTTGTAAGAGATGCTGTTTTATCCGCATATCCAAGTGTCGAGATAAGATATCTTGCCTCCAGCCCTCCCTTTGAATGAGCGATAATGTTCACCTTTTCGGCACCCGATTTTTCAAGAGCGACATCAAGTGATATTTTAAGCTGCTCTGCATTGCTCTCAATGCTGCCGTTGCTGTCCTGTTTTCCGTAGTAGACCTCTGCGCCGTTTTTCTCAAGTGCTTCGGGGATACGTCCCCAGTAATTCACAAGTTTATAATCCTTAAAACCCATTCCGTGAACAAGCAGAATGGGATATTTCAGCTTATCACTTGATGACATAGCCTACACCCCTGACAGTCTGAATGTACTTTGTCTCCGATACCTCTTCAAGCTTGCTCCTGAGATACCTTATATAAACGTCCACCACATTTGTCTCACCAAAATAATCATAGCCCCATACACGCTCTAAAAGCTGTTCACGGGTAAGAACTATGGAAACATTTTCAAGCAGTGCCTGCAAAAGCCCGAACTCCTTTACAGTAAGCTCCAGCGGCTTTCCACCGCAGGTAACTGTATGTCTCGCAGTGTCCATCGAAAGCTCCTTGAACGTGATAACATCGCCCTTTGCCTTGTCATCTTCCGCAGGGCGGTGCTGACGGAGGGTCACTCTTATTCTCGCAAGCAGCTCTTCTATAGCAAAAGGCTTTGTAATGTAATCGTCAGCGCCCATATCAAGCCCCGAAACCTTATCCATTACCGAATCCCTCGCCGTGAGCATTATCACGGGCACATTATTTTCAGCCTTTCTGAGACGTCTCAGCACCTCGAGACCGTTCAGCTCAGGGAGCATTATATCAAGAAGTATCAGGTCAAATTCTCCGCTTTCCGCAAGAGAAAGTCCCTGTCGTCCGTCACCTGCCACAGCCGTTTCATAATCCTCGTGTTCAAGCTCCAGCTGAATAAATCTTGCAAGCTGGTGTTCGTCCTCAACTATCAGAATCTTTGGCATAAAAACTGTCCCCCATCAAATATCTTTTCTTATAGAATAGCTGCACCCGTTAAACAGCGTGATTATCACAATAAGGAAGCAAAGCCCCACAGTGCAGCACATAAGGATAATTGCAAGTACCAGCGGAAATTCAAGGATATCCCTGCCGTCCTTGGAAATGACCACACGGTATTTCAGGATATCTCTGAGAAATTCGCACAGCTTCTGCCAGGCAAGGCTGAAAAACTCCTTGATATTCTCAGCATCAGCAGCGGATTTTTCGCTGTAAACATAATAATCGGGCTGCATACCGGTTGAATACTTGTTGCTTTTTGAACCGCCCAGCTTCCCACGGCGTTCAAGGATTATCATAGCTTCAAGCAGATCGAAGTTTGCTTCCTTGAGCACTTCTCCTGCCTCTTCATAGGATATCCCGCATTTTTCCACAAGCTTTTCAGCCATTTCGTGATGCTCCATAGGAAGACTCCTTTCTGATTTTTTTAAATTTACCATAAGCTTTGCCTTTCATTATAGCATAAGAATGAAACGATTACAACCGAATTATATTAATAATGCCGCATTTTTCTGTATTGTATTCTGAAAAATGCGGCAAAGTATTACTTATTGAAGAAACCGTTATCGCAGGGTTCCTCGTCGGGCTTTTTATATTCATAAGTCGGCGCAGACTGAGAAGCGTGGGCGGGTCTTATGAAGCCGAAAACAAATTCCTTTGAAAAATCGGGTCCGTAGAATGTGTATGTCACTCCGAAAAGCAGAGATATGAGCACAACGGGAACTAAAAAGCTTCCAAAGAATATGAGACACAAGGCTGCTGCTATCACAGGCATACAGAAATATTCCCTGCTGCCTGCGATGCTTACATAATTTCTGCGGAGCTTTGTGAAAATATTTTCCGCACAGCCCGCAGCATATCTGCCGCCTTTTCTGAAATTATTCCGTGCATTTCGGAACATATCGTTTATGCTCTCGTTTTTATAATGAGCCTTTTCAAGCATTTCAGCCGCCGCAAGCATATCCTTGCCGCAGGCCTCGTATGCATATCTTGCTTCTTCAAAGCTTGCGCCTGTTTTTCTTACAAGCTCGCTTACATTTTCAAAATCAGTCATAATAAATCATTGGTTCCTTTCATATATGACTTTTGTTTCATTGTGTTTATTATATCCGACAAGGATTAAACCCGATTGTGATTAAGATTAAAATATCATTAGAAAATCAATTTCTGGGTCTGAATGATATCTTTTTGGGGTTTGGAAAATCCTCGCCGTCAATGGTATATTCAACTCCGCAGAAAAGGGAGATGAGAATTGCTATCACCGATATTTTAAAGGTGAGCAGTGCGATTATGAGAAATGCCAGTATAGGCATATGGAATATCTCGCCCGTCCTTGAAACCGTTACATTGTTTCTGCATATCACAGAGAAAAATCTCTTTATTTTTTCACCAATACTCATTTTACCTGTTACCTCCATAGGAAGATTTTTATTCATATCTGCCGCCGTCCTTTCGTTTTTGGGAATGATAATATAATACACCATTATTATTAGACTGTATTTTAAGGCAGGTTAAAAACAGATTAGAGCTTTATTGGTTTTTAAAGAAAATGCCCCGAGCGGATCATCTCCGTTCGGGGCAAATGTTATTTACTACTTATTTTCGGTATCATTCTGAGCCGCCGTATTTTCGGGTGCGGGAGAAATATTCTTCGCCGCTCTTTTCTTTTTGATGCTCTTTCTTATGAGAATTATTACAAAAACAATAATTCCGATAAGAATGATATAAGGCAGGAGTGCGATTATTATAAAAAGGAGCACTTCAAGGAATTTTACGAAATTTGATGCCGTGGAGGAAATTGTGTTTTTCAGTCTCTGACCGAATGTGTCCTTCTGAACAGGCTCGGGAGTGTACTGCTTGACCTCGTTTATGCTGATGTTAACGAAAGAATAGGCAACATCTGTGCTGATATCGTTCATTCTTGTTTTGATCTTGGCGATCTCTATCTGAAGCTCTGTCAGCTCCTTTTCAACGGAAATTGCATATTCGTCATCGGTTATGTCGGCAAGGAGAGCGATATATCTTTCTTCCTTGGCTTCATAAATTTCAAGAGTGGTGGACAGGTCATAATATTCACTGCTCACGTTCTGAACGGAAGCATTCTTGCTTCTGAGGTCGCCAAGCTCTGCCGCCGCCGCACAGAATGCATCATAATCAGCGCTGGGAACACGGACTGTCGCCGAATAGGTCTGCCACTTTTCGTCGTCCTCGCTGTACCACCTGCTGCCTGAGCCACCGTCATCGTAATTTTCATTTTCCACAAATCCGCCGAAGCTGTCAAGGCTTTCCTTGAATTTGCTTACAGCCGTGTCAAAATCCAGCACATCTACAGACATATCGCAGGAATAGACCAGCATTTCTTTTTTTATCCTGTCAGCTGTAAGTCCGTCCTCATCGCCGCTTCCGTTTGATGATGCATCGCCATTTTCAACCTCATCGGAATATGAATAATCATCATTGTAATATGACTCACCTGCTGAATCATAGGAAGAATATTCCTTGCTGTTTTCTGATATGCTGTATGAGGAATCAGATGCATAATTTGAGCTGCTTCCGCAGCCCGTGAGGAGTGCCGCAGAAAGTAAAAATGCTGTAATGCTTATTTTTTTCATTGTGTTACCCTCCTGTAAAATATAATGTTGGCTTTAATGTGCAAAAGTGAGACGGATTATAAAAATGCGGCGGAAACAAAGCTGCGTCCGCCGCAGGGATATTGCCGACAGTGTTACCAGAATGTCGGTCTGTTTAGTCCATATTTCTTTATAGTGCCCTTATAATCCTTGTAGCAATAGTTGAGGTCAACGTATTCTTCAATTCCGTCAAGCTTTCCTGTTTCGCTGTACTGCCACATTCCGTAGTGATAGCTGAAATTCTCAAAAAGCTTGCTCTCATCGCCCCAGCAGGCTACCCAGATATCATAGTCCGCTATCCTGTCGTAAATGAGGTTATCGTCAAAGAATTTCGCATAGCTGTATATCATAGCGTAATATCCCGCATTTTCAAGGTCTTCCATAAATGCAACCACAATATCGGTAACAAGCTCCTTTGACATTCCGTCATAGAAGGATTCCTCGATATCAAGCACCACAGGATATTCAGGAGAATAGCCGCTTATTACATTAAGGAAATATGCCGCCTCCATATGGGCTTCCTTGACAGTCCTTGCATACATATAGTGGTAAAAGCCGTATGGAATATCATTTTCCTCGCAGCCCTTAACATTGTCCGCAAGCTTCGGGTCTGTATCCTCATATCCATAAGACGACCTTATCATTGCAAAGCCTGCACTGCCTGTTTTCTTAACGGTCTTCCAGTCAATGTCGCCGTTCCACTTTGAAACGTCAATTCCGGGAATGACTTTGCCGTAAACTGTTACATAGACCGTATCGCTCTTGCCGTTGTCGGTTGTGAGGGTAATGACTGTGTTGCCCTCCTTGACACCTGTCACCTCGCCTCTGGAATTGACCTTGGCAACAGATGTATCATCTGACTTTATGGTATATGTATATTTTGCACCCGAGGGATAAATTCTTGCATCAAGGTTGATAGTGCTGCCCACACGAACGGAAACAGACTCTTCACCGAACCTTACCATTGTGGGAACAAGTTCACCGTTTTCGTTGTACTCTATTTCAGCCTCTTCCTCGTATTCCTCGTCCTTTTCCTCTTCCGTAAGAACGGGAGCGACCGTTACATTGAGCTTCACCTTTTTGCCGCTGCCGGTCGTGCAGACAATACGGGTGTTTCCCGCACCTCTTGCAGTAACGATGCCGTTCTTGTCGACCGAAGCAACCGCTTTGTTCAGTGAACGGAATGTAACGCTGTCATTGCTGTTTGAGGGCGAAAGCTCGTACATTATGGCATACTGCTCTCCCTCGAATATTGTAACAGACCCGTGTTTAAGAGATATGCTTGTTGCCTTGACCTTTTCGCCGCTTGCAGGCTGAGATACCTCTGTATCTCCCGAAGTATCATCAGATGCCGAAGCGTCGGCTTTCTTTACGGTTATGTAAAATCTGTCCTTAACGCCTGATGTGGTCTTTGCAGTGATGATCGCACTGCCTTTTCCCACTGCCGTAACATTTCCCTCAGCATCGACAGTAGCAATTTTCTTGCTTGATGTGGTAAATGTCACCTTGTCATCGGACTTTGAGGGTTTAAGGCGGTATCCTATCTTAAATGTGTCACCCACAGTCACAGATGTCTGATAGCTGTAGATAGTTATTTCCGTGGCAGGCTTTGTGACCTTTCCGCTGTCAGCAGGAGTTGTTTCAGTCGTATCTGACGAAGTATTGTCAATAACAATTATCTCGTCTGATGTGTCATCTTCAATAACGTCTTCCTGAATATTACTGCTGCTGTCGTCGATAAGCTCCGAATCGCCGTCCGATGAAGTACTATCCTCAGGCGAAGATGTGTTTCCCTGTGCGTACTGAGCATAGATAGTGGCAGGGTCGGTAAATGCCGATACTGTCACTCCCTGCATAAGCATTGCGGCGGCAAGGCAAAGTGAACCTATCCTTGCAAAATGTCCTTTCATTTTCAGTTGTTCCCTTCTTGTTTCTGTAATTTTTATTTATAATATAATTCTACAATATTTTCCCCTGCCTGTCAATAACAATACTGAATGTTACCAAATTGTCATAACTTTGCATATTGCTCTGCAATCACGCAGCAAAAGGGTTTTGGACATAAAAACAGCAGCTGTGATTTCATCATTTTTTGTCAGTTTCAAGACAGATGATTTCACAGCTGCATTGTGTATTTTATTTTTCGTTTAAATTTATAAGCTTCATCGTATCCATATCAAGCTCACGGTAATAACAGTTATTTGGCACACCGTTGTGGCTTGTATGGCATATACCGCCCTTATCGGGAGTCGCAATGAACACAAGACTGTTCTGCTCGCAGTTAACAAGTATTCTGTGAAGCGTGAAAGTGTTGCCCGACTCCTTGCCCTTGAACCACAGCTCATTTCTTGATGTGCTCCAAAGGACAACCTTTTTAAGTCTGATTGATTCTTCAAGTGCCTGCTTATTGATATAGGCGATAAGTATGACTTCCTTGGTGTCCATATTCTGCACAGCCACGGGAATAACGTGATTTTCAGGCGATATGCCGTTTATCTTCTCCCAGTCGAGAATAAGCTCGCTTGTTTCTTCAATAAGTCCCATATTCCCCTCCGATGTCATACCATTCTGACAGGTATGTTGTGCTTTTTAAGCTCTTCCTTGACCTGTCCCACGGTAAGCTCTTTGTAGTGGAAAAGTGATGCCGCAAGAGCTGCCGCCGCACCTGTCTTTTCAAACACATCTGTGAAATGCTCCAGTGCCCCGCAGCCGCCGCTGGCAATAACAGGTATCTTCACAGCACTGCACACAGCATTCAGCATATCAAGGTCAAAGCCACCCTTTACGCCGTCGGTATCCATTGATGTGAGGAGTATCTCCCCCGCACCAAGCTCCTCGGCTTTCTTTGCCCATTCTATGGCATCAATGCCCATATCTATTCGTCCGCCGTTTATCACAACAGTGTAATGTCCGTCGGGGCATTTCTTTGCATCAATTGCAACAACAACGCACTGACAGCCGAAAATATCCGCAGCCTCTCTTATAAGCTGAGGATTCTTTACCGCCGCAGAATTTACGGAAACCTTGTCAGCACCTGCTCTGAGCGTGTCTCTGAAATCGTCGATAGTGCGTATTCCGCCGCCTACCGTCAGGGGCACGAAAACCTTTTTCGCAGTTCTTCTCACCACATCGAGCATAGTTCCTCTGCCCTCGTGAGATGCCGTTATGTCAAGAAAAACTATCTCGTCCGCACCCTGAGCGTCATACTCCGCAGCGCACTCAACGGGATCTCCGACTTCCTTTATTCCCACAAAGTTTATTCCCTTTACCACCTTGCCGTCACGGACATCAAGGCAGGGTATTATTCTTTTAGCCAGCATTGTCGGAAACCTCCTTACTTTATAAGCTCTGCGAAATTGCTGAGTATTTTAAGACCCGTTTTTCCGCTCTTTTCGGGGTGAAACTGTGCTCCGTAAACAGTGCCTCTGTTAACAAGAGCTGTGACCCTGCTACCGTATTCGCAGTATGCCGCAACGTCCTCATCGGCACATTCTGCCGCATAGGAATGAACGAAATATACATATTCATCATCGCCGAGACCGTTCAGAAGGGCACATTCCCTGTTCTTTTCAAGCTTGTTCCAGCCGATATGGGGAATGGAAAGTCCCTCAGGGGTCATAAGTCTGACCTGTCCGTCAATGAGTCCAAGTCCGTCGGTTTCCTCAAACTCGTAACCCTTTGAGAATATGAGCTGCATTCCGAGACATATTCCGAGAAATGGCTTCTTGACAGCTTCTTCCTTTATGACCTCAACAAGTCCCGATTTTGTGAGCATATTCATAGCCCAAGGGAATGCTCCTACTCCGGGGAGGATTATCCCGTCAGCATTTCTGATATCATCAGCTTTGGAGGTAAGCTCAGCAGGCAGTCCGAGATAGTCCATAGCATTCTTAACGGAAAAAATATTACCTGCTCCGTAATCAACGATCGCAATCATCATAACACCCCTTTTGTGGAAAGTATTTCGCCGCCGTTTATTTTAACAGCCTCTTTGAGAGCGTGGGCAAGAGCCTTGAACATAGCTTCATTCTTGTGATGATCGTTGGAACCGTAGGGGCATTTCAGGTGGAGAGTAATTCCCGCATTAAACGCAAAAGCCCTCATAAACTCCTCAGTAAGGCAGTTGTCATATGCACCTGTTCTCGGGTCGGAAAATTCACATTCATATACAAGAAAAGGTCTGTTGCTGATATCAAGACAGCAGAATCCGAGACTTTCGTCCATCGGGATAAAGCTTGTGCCGTAGCGGTTGATACCCTTCATATCGCCGATAGCCGCCTTGAACGCCTGTCCGAGAACTATTCCCGTGTCCTCAACAGAGTGGTGTCCGTCAACGTAAAGGTCGCCGTCTGTGTGCACGGTAAGGTCAAAACCGCCGTGTACGCAAAGGGCTGTGAGCATATGGTCAAAAAAGCCTATGCCCGTGTTTATGTCGTGCTTTCCGCTGCCGTCAAGATCAAGTGTTATGCTTATCTTTGTCTCTTTGGTGTTTCTTTGTATCTCAGCTCTGCGCATTTTCCTGCCCCTTTCTTACATTAAAGAAGTGAAAGAATGTCCTTGAATTCATTCAAGAATATATGATTTTCACGCTCTGTTCCCGCTGTTACACGAAGATACGAGCCCATATATCTCACCGAAACTCCCCTTTGCAGGAGTTTTTCGTATATTTCCTTTGATTTGTGCGTCCTTATGAACACGAAATTTGTCACCGAATCGAATACCTTTTCAATGACGAAATATCTTTCCGCCAGCTCAGTTACCGCATTTTGCAGCATTTTTCTGCTGTGGACTATCTCGGCGGTGTACTCCATTATCATCGGCTTGTGCCTGAGCACCGCAGCCGCAGCAGCCTGAGTTATTGCGTTTACATTAAACGGCGATTTCACCGCTTTGAGTGCAGAGGATATCTTTTCACCAGCAACTGCAAAACCAAGTCTCAGCGCCGCCATACCCATATTTTTTGAGCAGGTTTTCAGCACAATAAGATTGTCAAGCTCCTCAGTCATATCAAGAACGCTCTCGCCCCAGAAATCCATATATGCCTCGTCAACGATAACAAGACAGAATACGTTCTTCACAAGCCTGATGATGTCCTGCCTGCGAACGCCAAGAGACGTGGGATTGCAGGGGTTTGAGAAAATTATAGCCTTGACATCGTTATTGTTGCAGTATTCCGAGACCTTGCCCACATCAATTTTCAGATCATCTTCCTTGGGCAGATTTTTGATATTAAGCTCGTTTATAAAGCCGTAAAAAGCATACATC
Organism: uncultured Ruminococcus sp.; assembly: GCA_945867875.1. Lineage (GTDB taxonomy): Bacteria > Bacillota > Clostridia > Oscillospirales > Ruminococcaceae > Huintestinicola. The sequence goes on from CAMBJF010000012.1 coordinate 20,225, forward strand.
GAAAAATCGGGAGAAAGTGTGACAACAGTGTCGCCCTTGTCAAGAAATGAATTGAGAATAAGCGAGATAAGCTCATCGGAACCGTTTCCTGCGGTGCAGTGGTCGGGATTTAAGCCGTAATATGCGGCAAATGCTTCGGTAACATCTTTTGCCGCAGGGTCGGGATATCTGTTGAACTCCACCTTTTTTACAGCCTCGCTTATAACATCACCAAGCTTTTCGGAAATGTCAAAGCAGGACTCATTTGCGTCCAGCCTTACAGGATATCCCCCTGCTTCGGGAACATATGGCTCAATGCTTCTAAGCTTTTTGTTAAGCTCGTAGGGCATATGATGACCGCCTTTCGTTCATTACTTTTCAAATCTTATCTTGATTGCGTGAGCGTGAGCGGTAAGTCCTTCCTTTTCGGCAATGCATACGATATCGTCCTTTGCGTCAAGGAGAGCCTGCTCAGTGTAGTAAATGAACTGTGAACGTTTAACAAAGCTGTTTACGGAAAGAGGCGAGAAAAATCTTGCTGTTCCGCTTGTGGGAAGAACGTGGTTGGGACCTGCAAAATAGTCTCCGAGAGGCTCGGGGCTGTACTGTCCCATAAATACTGAGCCAACATTATTGAGCTTTCCAAGGTAGCTCATAGGGTCATTGACCTGAATCTCAAGGTGCTCGGGAGCAAGTGAATTTGCAAGCTCAATTGCTCTGTCCATAGTCTTTGTAACGATTATTGCGCCGTAATTGTCGATGGAAGAACGGATAATTTCATTTCTTTCAAGGCTTGCCATCTGCTTTTCAAGCTCTGCTGAGGTCTCCTCGGCAATTTTCTCGCTTGTTGTGATGAGAATAGCGGAAGCAAGTCTGTCGTGCTCAGCCTGGCTCATAAGGTCAGCGGCAAGATATGCGGGGGATGCGGTATCATCGGCAACAATGAGAATTTCGCTGGGGCCTGCTATCATATCAATGTCCACTTTGCCGTAAAGAAGCTTCTTTGCGGTGGCAACAAAGATATTACCAGGGCCTACTATCTTATCGACCTTGGGTATCTCCTCAGTGCCGTATGCAAGGGCTGCGATAGCCTGTGCTCCGCCGCACATAAATACCCTGTCAACTCCAACTATTGCCGCAGCGGTGAGGATATCGGGATTGGGCTTGCCGTCCTTTCCGGGAGGTGTCACCATTATAATTTCCTTAACGCCCGCTATCTTTGCGGGAACTGCATTCATCAGCACGGAGGAGGGATATGCAGCTGTGCCGCCGGGAACATAAAGACCAACTCTGTCAAGACCTCTTACACGCTGACCGAGAATGCAGCCGTTGCCCTTGGCATCAATAAAGCTCTGCTCCTTCTGTCTGTTGTGGAACTCGGTGATGTTCTCCATTGCGTTGAGAAGTGCATTGACAAAAGCCTCATCAGCATTTGTCATAGCATCGTGGATAACATCAAGGGGAACTTCATAATATTCGGGGAGCTTTCCGTCAAATTTAAGGGTGTAGTCCTTAACAGCCTTATCTCCGTTTTCCTTAACATTGTCGATTATCTCGGAAACTATCTCGGAGACCTTCTTGTCAGTCTCGCCGTTTCTCTTCTCGACTTCCTTTAAAAACTGAACCTCGGCAGTGCCGTCAGCAATTATTTTTCTTATCATTGCAGAAACGTCCTTTCTTATCAGATATTTGCTTCAATAGCTGCGATAAGCTTCTCGATCTCCTCCTTGCGGAGCTTAAGGCTTACCATATTTGCAATAAGTCTTGCGGAAATGGGGCAGATGTACTCATATACCTCAAGACCGTTTTCCTTTAATGTAGTACCTGTTTCAACTATATCAACGATAGCATGGGAAAGACCAAGGAGCGGAGCCAGCTCAACGCTTCCCTCTATCTTCACGATGTCAACGTCCATATTCTTCTTTTCAAAGAATGTGCGAGCAACATTGGGGTATTTTGTGGCGATAGTTCTTACGTGAGTGCCCTCGTAGAAATTCTCGCCTTTTTTGCCAGCAAGAGCAAAGCGGCATTTTCCGAAGCCAAGGTCAGAAAGCTCAAAAAACTTACCCTGCATCTCGATGATAGTGTCCTTGCCAACAACGCCAAGGTCGCATACACCGTTTTCAACATAGGTTATAACATCGGCTGCCTTTGCAAGAACAACTTCAATGCTGTCACCAACGGGAAGAATGAGCTTTCTGCCTTTTTCGTGAACGGCGGTGCAGTCATAGCCTATCTTTTCAAGGAGAGCTACCGTGTCCTTTTCAAGTCTGCCCTTTGTAAGAGCTATTCTAAGAGGTCTCTGTGCATTGTTATTCATATGTATTTCTCCTATCAAAGATTTTCGGAAGTCACCTTGTCTGATACAACATCTATGCGCTTGATTCCCTTTTTCTCGGCATAGCGCTTGACTTCATCATATGTATCAAATACGGCAGTTTCAGCGGTATATCCCTCGGAAATGAGCTTTCGTGCATATGCCACGGCAGCAGCTTCATATCCGTCAGTTCCGAAAACAAGGACATCCGCGGGGGCAGGCTTGAAATCAACCTTTTTAAGCTCAGCCCTTGCAACTGCGTCAACATTTACCGCAAAGCCCGTTGCAGGAACATCATATCCAAACTCGGAAAGGAGCTTGTCATATCTTCCGCCCGAAAGAACCGCATCTCCGCAGCCCTCGATATATCCCTTTATAACTGTTCCCGTGTAGTAATCCATACGGTTTACAAGTCCGAGGTCAATAGTTATCATTCCGTTGTATCCGAGAGAAACAGCCTTTTCATATGTATCTCTCAGCTCTGCAAGAACAGCGTCAGCCTGAGGGTCGCTGTAAAGAGCGGCAGCCTCCGCAAATACCTCTTCGCCGCCGAAAAGACGGGGAAGCTGTCTCAGTGCACGGGTAACTTCATTATCGCCGATGCTTTCAAGGAGGTCATTAAGTGCGGGATAATTCTTCACCTCGATAAGACCTCTGATATTCTCGGCAGTGTCGCTGTCGCAGCCAAGCTTATTGATAAGTGCCTTGAAAAAGCCGATATGACCTATCTCAAGACGGAAGCCCTCGGTCTCAAAAGATGAAAGCACCTCAAGAGCATTTGAAAGCACCTCAAGCTCCGCACGTCCCGAAGCGGAACCGATAAGCTCGATTCCCGTCTGACGTATCTCGTCGCTTCTTCCACGCATACTGGGCTTGTTTCTGTAAACGCTCTGGCTGTAGCAAAGTCTGAGAGGAAGTGTCTGCTCTCTGAGACGTGTGGCAGTCATTCTTGCGATAGGCATTGTGGAGTCGGGGCGTACGACCATAAGGCGTGCCTTGTTGTCAACAAGCTTATACATAGTTTCCTGTGGGAAATATCTTGACTTCATATTGAAAACATCATAAAATTCAAGTCCCGGAGTGATAACTTCGGAATAGCCCTTGGACTTGAACACCTTTTGCAGGCGCTCCTCAACTGCCCTTACAGCGGCACATTCCTCAAAAAGCAGGTCTCTTGTTCCCTCGGGGGTTATAAGATCATATCGTTTCATACAGTAAATCTCCCTGTTAATTTATCGTGGTAAAGTGATATCATAGTAGTATAATACCATAATAATGTAATAATGTCAATAGTGCCTTGAAAATTTAGGCAATATAGCCTTTGATTTTCAAAAAATCACTGTTAAGCTTGTCTATATCAACGGAGCCGTCGTTATTAACAGATGTTGCTTCAACGGTAAAGTCGCCGCTGTAGCCTGTTTTTCTGATAAATGCGAAAAAGCCGTCAAAATCAATATTTCCGCAGCCGAGATGAAGCGTTCTGAGGGCACTCCATTCCCCGACACCTCCGCCGTAATCATTAATGTGGAGATGCTTCTGTCTCTTATACACATCTGACGCTGCCGACGATATGCAGTGTGTAGA
>CAMBJF010000013.1 GCA_945867875.1 uncultured Ruminococcus sp.
CGAGATAGCGTAGCGTCTCGTGGGCTCGGAGATGTGTATAAGAGACAGCAAAACGGCTGTGCTGCGTGATTTTCCAAATAAAAAAATCTGAAAATTAAAATCAGATTAAATCTTTTGAGATACCTTGACAGGTGAAGTACTATGTGTTATCATATATAGCAGAAAGACATAAAGCTATGAAAAAAGGTGATGTAAGAAAATGTCAATTGCATCTGACCTTATCCGAGGTCATACGGACACCATAATCCTGTCCCTGCTGTCGGTGAGCGACAGCTACGGCTATAAAATAAACAAGGACATTATGGAGCTTACGGGTAATCGCTTTGAGTTCAAGGAAGCCACCCTCTACAGCGCATTCAGACGGCTTGAACAGTCGGGGCACATTGCCTCCTACTGGGGCGACGAGAACACGGGGGCAAGGCGGAAATATTACACCATAACCGATTCGGGGAGAAAGCAGTACCGTGACAGCCTTGCGGAGTGGGAAAAGACAAAATCTATCGTGGACAAGCTGCTCTATGCGGCAGAAAATCCCCACAATTCAGAAACAAAAGGAAAGGATAACTGAAATGAGATCGGCAATTAATTCATATGTGGACAATCTTTTTAAGGACGCACCCGCAGAGCCTGCTGTAAACGAGCTTAAAGAGGAGATACTTTCAAATTTGCAGGCAAGATATGATGACTGCATAAACGCAGGTATGACCCCTCAGCGTGCATATGCGGCGGTCATCGGCACAATGGGCGATGTGAGCGGACTTATCGCACAGGTCAGCGGCTCGGGATTCCACGAGGAGGGGCTTTTTGAAAAAAGCTCTCCCAAGTCAAGGCTTATGAAAAAATACGCCTATGTTTTCAAGGAAAGCAACATCAAGGCAATAAAGGGCGCCGCCATTGCCATAATGTGGCTGCTGATAGTGCTGTTTTATTTCCTGATAAGCTACAGCAATTATTGCTGGGACACCTCGTGGCTCCTGTTCATTGTGGGCGCAGGTCTTACCGTCGGAATAAATATGATAGGCGATGTTATTCGAATAAGCAAAAATGATGACACGGAAAGCAGGATAAAGCTCCTCAAAAAGATACAGAGCAGTTCTTCCGCAATAATGTGGCTCATGGTCGTATTCTTCTATTTTGCAATAAGCTTTAACGGCGCTTCCTGGGACATAAGCTGGATAATTTTCATTCTCGGCACAATTGCCCAGATAATCATAAACACCGTTTTCAAGGTGCTCATCAGCCGCTTCAAACCGTAACACATACATAAAAGGGAAAGATAAAATGACAACACCAATAAAGGATTTTCTTGATAATTACTCTTCGGGCGAAACGATACGTGCTCATATGCCGGGGCACAAGGGCAGAGGGGACGCATTCAATGCCCTTGACCTGACCGAAATAAAAGGGGCGGACAGCCTTTTTGAAGCCGACGGCATAATTGCGGAAAGCGAGAAAAACGCTTCGGAAATTTTCGGCTCTCACAAAACTATTTACAGCGCAGGAGGCTCGACCCTCTGCATTTACACAATGCTGGCGATGTGCCTTATGGGAAGCCGCTCCCGAAAGGTAGTTGCCGTCCGCAACTGTCACCGTGCGTTCCTTAATGCCTGCGTTATGCTTGACGCAGAGGCAGAGTGGGTATATCCGAAATACGAAAGCTCCATTGTTTCGGGAGAAATCACTGCGGATATGATAGAAGCCGCAATAATAAGGGCAGGTGACCCTGTATGCGTGTATCTCACCACCCCCGATTATCTCGGACACATCACCCCTCTTGATGATATCGCAGAGGTGTGCAGAAAGCACAATTGCCGACTGCTGGTGGATAACGCCCACGGCGCATATCTGAGATTTATATATGATGAAAACGGCACGCCTCTCCACCCCTTGTATCACGGTGCGGATATGTGCTGCGACTCGGCTCACAAAACGCTGCCCGTTCTCACAGGCGGCGCATATCTGCATATAAATGACGAAAGCGCAGAAAAATATGAAGGCTATGCCAAGGAAATTATGTCGATGTACGGCTCGTCAAGCCCCTCCTATCTCATTCTCCGCTCCCTTGATATGTGCAACGAGTTTATGGCTAATGATGCCGAGGAATACTTTAGTAAAATGAAAAAGGCTTCGGAAAATGTGAAGTCATTTCTGTCGCCGTACTGGCGTATCGAAGAGGGCGAGTGCGGCAAACTGACAGTTCTTGCTCCCCCATCGGGATATACGGGAACAGAGCTTGCAGATGTGCTCCGTGGGTGGGACATTGAGTGCGAATATGCGGACAATACCCATGTTGTTCTTATGCTCACGGGGCTTGAAATTTACGAGATAAACGCCATAGGCAGGGCATTTTCATCTATCCCTCAGCCGAGGATAAGAGTGCCACTGCCGAAGCTGTCACAGCTTGCTCCCCTTGAAAGGGCGATGAGCATAAGAGAGGCGGCAATGTCTCCCCGTGAATGCATTCCCGTTGATGCGGCGGCAGGCAGGATATGCTCTGCGGCAGTTTCCTGCTGTCCTCCCGGAATTGCGGCGGTGACAGGGGGCGAAATTTTTTCGGAGGAAATCATAAATATTTTAAAAAACTATAGCATTTTCCGAGTAAATGTGGTAAAATGATATTGTGCAGATTTTTTGCAAATTCCCATTTAAGGATATGATAATATGAAGCTGATATATGCCGTTATAAACAATGATGACAGCCACACCGTTTCCACAGAGCTTACCAAGAAAGGCTTTTCCGCCACAAAGCTTGCCTCCACAGGCGGCTTCCTTATGTCGGGAAACACCACATTTCTTATCTGCGTAGAGGAGCAGCGTGTGGACGAGGCTATTGAAGTTATAAGAGAATGCTCCAGAAAGAGAAAGCAGTTCGTTCCCTCTGCGGCTTCGGGCAGGTCTGACACAACAGGCTCATTCCCCATTGAAGTCTCCGTAGGCGGCGCAACGGTATTCGTTACGGATATCGAGCGCTTTGAAAAGCTGTAATGAAGCTGTATTCCAAGGAAAATGCCATAAAGCCCATTGAGGCTATGAACAGGTCGGGCAGATTTGTCCACTCCTACATACTGACGGGAGAAAAGGGCACGGGCAAAAAGACCTTTGCCCGATATATCGCAATGCAGCTCCTCTGCGACAACCACAACGCCTGCGGCGAGTGTCATCAGTGCAGCAGAGTTCTGAGAGGTCAGCACCCTGATTTTATCGAGGTAATGCGTGAGAACGGAAAGGTGAACTATTCCGTTGAGGACATCAGAACAAAGGTAGTTGCGGACAGCTTCATTTCCCCAAATGACTGCGAGCGGAAGGTATATCTCCTCACCGACTGCGAGGGCTGGCAGGACTCCTGTCAGGACGCACTTCTGAAAATAACCGAAGATCCCCCGGATGCGGCGTATTTCATATTTACCGCCGCCAACAAAAACAGCTTTCTCCCCACCCTCATATCCCGCTCCATGACCATTGAGCTCCACGAGGCTGATAAGGAAAGCTGCAAAGAGGCTCTCCGTGACAAGGGCTATTCCGAAGAGGATATTGACAGAGCTGTGGATTCATTCGGCGGCAATATCGGAAACTGCATTGATTTTATCGAGGGCGACAATGACCTTATAAAATCGGCGGAAGCTGTGAAAAAGGCTATGGACGCTATCGTCCGCAGAGATGAATATGCCCTTGCGGCAATTCTCGGCAGCATATCCTCAAAAAGAGAGGAAATGCGCAAAACTCTTGAAATGCTTGCCCGCTCCATAAGAGACGGTGCGGCGGTCAGGAACGGCGGAAAGGATACTGTCAGCTGCACGGAAGGTTCATCACGAAAGCTTGCTGAGAGATTTTCCACAGGACGCATTCTTGCTATGTACGACGCAGTGTGCGAAGCATCATACCGATGCACCGCCAACTGCAACGCTCAGGCAGCGGCGGCAGTCCTTGCGGGAAAGCTGTGCAGATGATAAATTTGAAAGGTAAATGTATATAAATGACTGAAATAATCGGAGTTAGATTCAAGGAATCGGGAAAGATGTACTATTTCTCTCCCGAGGGCGCAAAGCTTGAAGCGGGCAGCAAGGTCATTGTGGAGACCGCACGGGGAGTTGAGTGCGGCACAGTGGTAATGGGCTGCCGTATGGTGGAGGACGACAAAATAATCCCCCCGCTAAAGCCAATAATCCGTCCCGCCACCGAACGGGATCTTAAAATAGTTGAGCAGAACAAGGCAAAGGAAGCAAATGCCGCAAAGATATGTCAGGAAAAAATTGCCGCTCACAAGCTCGATATGAAGCTTGTTGACGTGGAATGCACCTTTGACAACAACAAGCTCCTTTTCTATTTCACGGCGGAGAACCGTGTGGATTTCAGAGAGCTTGTAAAAGACCTTGCGGCAGTTTTCCGCACAAGGATAGAGCTGAGACAGATAGGCGTCAGAGACGAAGCGAAAATGCTTGGCGGTCTCGGCGTATGCGGCAGACCATTCTGCTGCAAGACCTTTCTCGGTGAGTTCCAGCCCGTGTCCATAAAAATGGCAAAGGAGCAGGGACTTTCCCTTAATCCCACAAAAATCTCGGGCACCTGCGGCAGACTTATGTGCTGCCTGAAATATGAGCAGGATTTCTACGAGGAAGCTTTCAGAACGACTCCCAAGGTGGGGGCATATGTTAAGGCTCCCGATTTCAAGGGCTATGTTGAGGAGGTAAATCTTCTCACAGGCACTCTGAGAGTCAAGCCTGAAAAGTCCGACGACCCCTCCGTATGGTTTAAAAAGGAGGAGGTCACTGTCATCAAAGACGGCAGAGTACGTATGGACAGGGACGAAATGCGGGCTTTAAAACAGCTTGAGGACAAATAATATAAATCATTTTTTGGAGGTATCTATTATGAACAGAGTAAACAAAGGAATTTCCATCGCAAGAGAGATCATTCTCACCACCACATTCTGCCTTACAATAGCAAATGTTGTTCTTATGATAATCCAGCTTGCTATCGGCAGCAAGGTCGCAAAGCGCACCTTTGACATCAACGACAGAGACGAGCTTCCTTTCTGATAAGCTCAAATTAATAAGGAGAAACTATCACATATGGCAGAGACTGTAGTTGTTGGCGGCAGAAAAACAGGCAAGATCATTGGCGGAGTTATCGCCGCTGCCGCTGTCATTATTGTTGCACTGAACTCACTTACATCTGTTGAAGCGGGTCATTCGGGAGTTGTGCTCACCTTCGGCAAGGTGTCCGAAGCGGTGCTTTCCGAAGGACTTCACGTTAAAGTGCCCTTTATCCAGCAGATAATCCAGATAGACAACCGTGTGCTGAAAGCCGAGGTTGACTGCTCATCTGCGTCAAAGGACCTGCAGACTGTTTCAAGCACCATTGCTCTTAATTACAGGGTTAGGAATGAGGCCTCCGCAAGGATATACAAGGAAGTGGGCCCCTCTTACGAGAGCGTTATCATCACCCCCGCTATCCAGGAGTGCGTCAAGGCAGTTACCGCAAAGTACACCGCCGAGCAGCTCATCACCGAAAGACAGCAGATAAGCGACCAGATGAAAGAGCTTCTTAATGAAAAGATAAGCGGCTATGGTCTGGAGCTTGAGATTTTCAACATCATCGCCTTTGAGTTCACCGAGGAATACAATGCCGCCATTGAAGCAAAGCAGACAGCCCAGCAGAATGCTCTCAAGGCTGAGCAGGATCTTCAGAGGATAAAGGTGGAGGCAGAGCAAACTGTTGCTCAGGCGCAGGCTGAAGCCGAGGCATACCGTCTTAAATCCGAGCAGATAACCCCGCAGATGATAGCAATGGAGTACATAGACAAGTGGGACGGCAAGCTCCCTGCAGTTGCCGGCGGCGACAGCAGCTCGATGCTCATTGACATTTCCGAGATAATAAACGAAATGAACACCGCTGCGCCCGCAAAGACCACTCCCGCTCCCGCAGCACCCGTGACAACGGAAGCGGTTTCGGACGATTCCGCAGAAGAATAACCAAATAAATATCCTCCACCCGAAAAGATGGAGGATATTTTTCTGAAAAAGAGAGGATAATTTATGATAAAGAATGTAGTTTTTGACATTGGAATGGTGCTCATCACCTTTGACTGGGACAAGTATGTGCACAAGCTTTTCAATGATGAAGTTACCGAAAAGGCTGTTACAGATGCCACTTGGAGAAATCCCGACTGGAATGAGCTTGACAAGGGCGTGCTTTCCGCAGAAGAGGTGTGCCGCCTGTTTGAAAGGGCGGGAAAGGGCTATGAGGAGCAGATTCGCCTTGCATTTTACAGAATGGGCGAGTGCCCCAAGCAGCAGCCCTATGCGATCCCGTGGGTAAAGGAGCTTAAAGCCCGGGGACTGAATGTGTATTACCTTTCAAACTACTCATATCACCTTAAAGATGTGTGCCCCGAAGCGCTTTCGTTCAGGGAATATATGGACGGCGGAGTATTTTCCTGCGAGGAAAAGCTTACAAAGCCCGATGTAAAAATATATGAAAGACTTTGCGAAAAATACGGGCTTGTCCCCTCCGAGTGCCTCTTCACAGATGACCTTGCCGCCAATATTGAGGGGGCAAAAAAGGCGGGATTTAATGCAGTTCGGTTCGAGAGCTATGAGAAAAATTATGCTGAGATAATGGAAATGATAAAAAAGCTTTGATCGGGTTTCGTAGACATTACGTTTTGATTGACAAACTTCCCCAAAATCAGTATAATAATACCATATCCAAAAGGAAAGGAACCCGTTAAAATGATACATCTCCGCATTCCCGCAACAAGCGCAAACCTTGGCGCAGGCTTTGACGCCCTCGGTCTTGCCCTCAGCTACTACAACTACATAAATATGGAGGAAAGCGACGGCTGCCATATCCGTTCCCTTGACAGCACCGAAGTCCCCACCGACGAATCAAACCTTATCTATCATACCGCAAAGACAGTCTACAACATCTGCGGCAAGCCTTTCAAGGGCCTTACCATCGAGCAGACCAACAATATCCCTATGGCAAGAGGTCTTGGAAGCTCCAGCGCCTGCATAATCGCAGGAGTTGCGGGAGCAAACAAGCTTATGGGCAACCCCCTCTCCCTTGACGAGACCGTTGACCTCGCCGCTCAGATAGAGGGTCATCCCGACAATACCGCTCCCGCACTTCTCGGGGGAATAGTGACTGCCGTTTTTGACGGAAAGAGCGTTCACTGGGTAAAGCAGGAGGTTTTCACCACCCTCAAATTCATCGCCGTTATCCCCGATTTCGAGCTGAAAACTGAAAAGGCAAGAGCCTGCCTGCCAAAGGAAATTTCCCATTCCGATGCAGTTTACAACCTTTCAAGAGCGGCTCTTTTCTCTGCCTCTCTCCTTACGGGCAAGTACGAAAATCTCCGCACAGCCGTGAATGACCGTCTCCACCAGCCATACAGAATGGAGCTTATCCCCCACGCTTCGGACATTTTCGACATTGCCTACACAAACGGCGCATATGCGGCATATCTCAGCGGCGCAGGCCCCACACTTATGACCATCGTTGATTCCGAAAACAAATACTTCGGCGGCAAAATGCGCTTTGCCCTTGATAATATGGGTCTCACGGGCTGGGAAGTCAGGGAGATGCATATTGATAATCAGGGCACCTGCGAATGCTGACAAAATCATTTACAATGCACACTTCATAGTATAATATTAACAATATCGCTTTGATATTTTTGTGCAACATCAACTCACAAACAAATTTTTTGTACTTTTTTATAAAAACACAAGACAAAAGCGATTTTTTATGTTATAATTATACTAATGTAATATTTATATCCGAAAGGGAGTGTGCAGAGTATATGACCTTTGAAAAATCCTGCGGTGCCATAGTTTACCGCAAGCACCACGGGAACACCGAGATACTGCTCATAAAGCATATCAACAGCGGTCACTGGTCCTTCCCGAAAGGGCATATGGAGCAGGGCGAAAGCGAGACCGAGACCGCTCTTCGGGAAATAAAGGAGGAAACAGGGCTTGATGTCCTCCTTGACCCCACGTTCAGGGAAAGCGTGACCTATTTTCCGAGGAAGGACACTCAGAAAGTGGTGGTCTATTTCATAGCCAAGGCAAAGACCTATGACTATACGCCCCAGGAGGACGAAATAGCCGAGATACGCTGGGTGGACATCGGCTACGCCGCCACAATGCTCACCTATGAGAACGACAAGACCATTGTCAATAAGGCAAGAACGGCAATATGTCTGTGAAGCCGTACCGTCAGTTAAAAAAGACTGACGGTATTTTTATTTAAATTTTCATATAAAAAAATCAAAAAACCACTTCCATTTTGAAAGTTAATTTGGTATAATATAAAGGTGCAGACTTTTTCGTCTAACAAAAGAAAGAAAAAATATTCTGAGAAAGGAACAACTAAAAATGACGCATAGCAAAACTAAGACCCTGTCGATCATAACAGCCGCCGCAGTGCTGATGAGCCTGCTGTGCACGCTGTTTTCATATACAGCCTCAGCCATAACCTTTACCCCCAACTTCACAATTTCAAGCGAAGCGGCGGTAATGATAAACCTTGACAAGGACACTGTGGTCTATTCCAAGAATGCGGACAAGAAAATGTACCCCGCATCGCTTACCAAGATAATGACCGCTATGATAGTCCTCGACAATGTGCAGGACCTTGACAATACATACTTTGAAGCCCCCCTTGCGGTGTTCGACGAGCTTTACGGTCAGAACGCCTCGGCGGTGGGACTTGAAAGGGGCGAGGTAGTTTCCGTCACCGACCTTTTGTATTCACTGATGCTCAAATCCGCCTGTGAATCCGCAGGAATACTTGCATATCACGTTGGCGGCGAAAGCACTGCAAATTTCGTTGATATGATGAACGCCAAGGCAAAGGAGATAGGCTGCACGGGCACAAATTTCGTAAATCCCCACGGACTTTACGACGACAAGCAGTACACCAATGCAAATGATATGGCGCTGATTGCGGAATATGCCGTAAAAAACTACCCCAAGCTGGTCGAAATAGCCACCACTCCCGAATATGATATGCACGCAACCAACGTTCACGAAGAGGGCTGGGCACATATATATCATACAAACAGTATGCTCAACCGCTCCAGCAGCTATTATTATCAGTATGCAAAGGGCTTTAAGACGGGAACTCTTGACGAATCGGGCAGAAACCTTGTGACGCTGGGTTCAAGAGACGGCAACAACTACCTTATCGTAACTCTCGGCTCGCCGATGTACGACGAAAACGGCGAATCCGTATATCTCCATTATGAGGACCACAAAAATCTCTACGAATGGGCATTCGAGAACTTTGAATACAAGCAGATAGTCCAGTCCAATCAGGAAATAACCGAGCTTCAGGTACGCTTCGGTGAAAACAGCGACTTTGTCCGCCTGGTGACATCGGAAAGCTACAGCTGTATGTGGCTCAAAACCGTTGATACCTCCCGACTTACCGAGAAGATCGACATTGACCAGAGCTTTTTAAACGAGGACGGAACAATCACCGCTCCCATTTCAAAGGGTCAGATATTCGGAACATACACCCTCACAATGTCGGGGGAAGAGGTATGCTCAGTTCCACTTGCGGCGCAGGACGATGTGACGCTTTCTCAGCTTGCATACAGCTGGGATAAGGCAAAGCAGTTCATATCCTCGGGCTGGTTCGTTGCAGCAGCAGCCATTGCCGCCGCCCTTATTGTTATCTACAGCATCATCGTAGCAGCGTCCAAAAAGAAGAGAAAGCACAGAAAAGTCAGAAGAAAGAGAAAATTCTGATTGAGGAGAGTCAGGCAATGTCCCGAAAAATAAAAAAGGCTCTATATCCCCTGCTTGCGGCAGTCATCACGGCTGCCGCCGCAGGGGTTTTCTGCCTTTTTGCGGGTGATGCTCCCGAAAACGCCAGCGCTCTTGTGTATTTCACCGCTTCCGAAACAGATGAGGGTGTTGTGGACACGGGCATTACCCGAAGTGTTTCGGCTCTCAGAAAAGCGGTTATGAGCGAAGATGTTCTCACCCGTGCGGGCGATGTTTCGGGGCTTACGGCAAAGGAGCTGAAAGCTGCCATATCCGTTGAAAGGCTTGGCGATACATCGGGAGCGGAAATAACCGTAAGCGGTCTTGATTCCCCCGAGGAAGCCCCAATAATCCTCATAAATATCCTGAATATCATAAGCGGCAGCGAGGACGTTCCCCCGTTTGAGGTGATATCCTATTTTGACAAGACTGCCGCTCCCACAATTCCCCTTGTAACGGTAATGCTCTCCGCAGGACTTACGGGAGCACTTGTCTGCTTCCTTACTCTTTCCCTTTCGGGCAGAGAGTATCACGAAGCATACCGCCCCGAAAAGGCTGACACGGACAATGATTATCACTACAATCTTTCAATGCAGGAATATATCAAAGATGCCTGCCGCTCATCGGTAAACCTTGGCGCACTTCCCCTTTCAGCCCCTGAGGGACTTGACAAAAGCGGATATACCGAAGCCGCAGATCAGCTTATCCGTGCGGGGGGCAGCAATAAGCCGAGGGTCATCGCCGTTGCGGCTGACAGCCACACCCCCGCAAAGGGCATATCCCCCGTGACGAAGATAACAGCCTATCTTGCCTGCGCATTTGCGGAAAAGGGGCATCGTACCGCTGTAATAGAATGCCGTCTCCGCTCCCCCGAAACAGCTGAGTTTTTCAAAATATCAGCCCACGGCGGGCTTACCGATATCATCACGGGAAAATGCACCGTCTGGGACGCTCTTGCCATAAATGCACGAAAGGGCGTTGATGTGATATCCGACACAAAGGGTACAAATACATCAAACTCGGTTTTCACGTCCCCCGAGTATGACCGACTTATCGAATATCTCTCCGCACAGTATGATGCCGTTCTGCTATGTGCCCCGAAAGCCTTTGAGGGCAGCGAGTGGCAGTGTATTACCAAGCGCTGCACGGGCATTGTCACCGTATGCAGCGAGGACGACATTTCAGCCGATACCGCCAAGGGCATTTTAGGCTTCAAAAGCGGCTTCACAGCCCTTTGCTCGGTAAAAAAGCCACAGCCCGACAAGCAATAAAGGAGCAGTATGAAAACATTTATTACCCCACTCACCCCGCCATATGAAAAAGCAGACATTAACGGGGAAAACCTCTCCCCAGCCCTCACCTGCCTTATCCACGATAATGACCCTGACAGGAAATATCCTGCCGTCATAGCTGTCCCCGGCGGCAGCTATGAGCACTGCTCAAAACGTGAGGGAGAGCCCTGTGCCGCAAGGTGGTATTCCTTTGGATATAATGGCTTTGTCCTTGAATACAGCTGCGTTGACAAGCCATTCCCCACAGCACTTTTGGAGCTTGCGGCAGCGGTGGAATATATCAGAAAAAATGCCGACGAGCTTCGCTGCGACGGCAATATAATTCTCTGCGGCTTTTCCGCAGGAGGACATCTGAGTGCAAGTCTCGGCGTGCATTACAAGCGCTATGAGCAGCTTTTTTCGGAGAATATCCGCCCTGACAGAATGGTGCTCTGCTATCCTGTCATAACCGCAGGAAAATACACCCACCCCCTTTCCGCCAAAAACATTGCCCCCACCGACGAGCTGAAAGTCCTTGCGAGCCTTGAAGATCACGTTTCGGACACCACTCCCCCCACGTTCATCTGGCACTGCGCCGATGATAATATCGTCCCCGTGAAAAACAGCCTTATGTTTGCGGAGGCACTTTCGGAAAATAACATTCCCTTTGAGCTGCACATTTTCCCCAAGGGCGGTCACGGCATTGCGATGTGCGATATCACCACTATCAAGAACAATGACCCAAGGTATATAAATGATACGGCGGCTGAGTGGTTTGAGCTTGCGCTTCGCTGGGCAAACAGGACAGACGGCTAATATATGAAAAAAAATTGCTTTTGCCTATTGACAAAGGCAATTTTTCTGCTATATTATAATTACAGCGTAATCAATTACAGTGTAATTGATTTTAAAGAGGTGAATTTATGGCGTTAAGAGACCATTCATTGGACGATAAAATAACCGCAGCCGCAATGGAGGAGTTTTCGGAAAAGGGCTATATGGGAGCATCGCTCCGAAAGATTGCCGAAAGATCGGGTGTCACCGTGGGCGCTATACAAACTCGCTACAAGTCAAAAGGTGAGCTGTTTGCAAGCCTGTTAAAGCCCTTTCTTGACCATATTGAAAAAGCCTTCGGCAATATAAAGGCAGATTATTATTCCGAAACGGCAGAAAATACACTCGCTCAGCTCCAAAGCTCTATGCGGTACGAATCTGGAGCGATACTTCACCTTATCTTTGACCATTACAGCGAGGCCGTGCTGCTGTTATACCGCAGCTCGGGCAGCAGCCTTGAAAATTATTTTGATATGCTTGTGGAAAATAAGATAAGGGAAAGCATTCTGTTTTTTAAAAATGCAGGGTACAATAACATTGACGAAAAACTGCTGGGACTTCTGATATCACTGCAATTTGACAGCTACCGCCGAATAGTCAGCGAATGTCCCGACAGGCAGTGCGCCGAAAAATATATGCAGTCCCTGATGACCTATCATTTGGGCGGCTGGGAAAACCTATTTTATGCACAGGAGGATATGTGATGAAATACAACGGATTTTATTATTTTATGTTCAAAAGCTCGATGAAAAAGGTGATAGCAGAAAAATACGGCAGTGAGTATGCCGCAGAAATTATGAAAAAAAGCAAGCAGGTCTACCGTGAGCTTGTGGATAAGGCTGAGGATATCGGCGATGATAACCCTATGGCATACAATGAGCTGTTTGCGCTGGTATTCGTTGCGCCGTACATAGCAAGCGGCAAGAAAATTCCCCCTGAGACTGTGCAGGAAATGATGCGCCGCTCCCTTTATCACATCAAATGGTATTTCGGCAAGACCGATCTGAACACCGAAAAGGGTAAGGCTGAAAATAAAAAGAACATCGTAAAATACACAAAATGGTACACAGCGGACAAGGAAAAGCAGTACCCAAATTCATTCAAGGTTGATTTTGTGGGACAGCCCTATGAGGGTGCCTGCTACTACCGCATAACCCGCTGTCCTATCTGCTCATATGCGGAAAAGCTGGGGTAAGAGAGCTGATGCCGCTGTTCTGTGAGCTGGACGAGGTTATGATAACCCTCCAGCACGGCGTTCTCCACCGTCAGCAGACCCTTGCATCCGGTGGCGATTACTGCGATTATTTCATCACGGGTAATAAGGAATAATACAAGTCATCAAAAAAATTTTGAGAAAATTTTTCCGTGTATCAAAAACCGCCGGAAGCTAATAATAGTATTACGCCAAAGTGCACAGGCATTTACGGGTTCTTGCTACAAGAACAAATCCCTGTGCATTTGAGCGATAATATAAATATTTCGGAGGATACGGAAATGACTAAGAATTCTTCTATCAAGTGCGATGTAACAAGCTGCAAGTACAATCTCGAGAACGAGCACTACTGCTCACTGGAGAGCATCAAGATAGGCACACACGAGGCTAACCCCACAGTTCCCGAGTGCACCGACTGTATGTCCTTTGTATGTAAGTGCGGCTGTCAGTAATTATCCGAAACTGAAATGAAAAAACGGACATCTGTTTAACAGCAGATGCCCGTTTTCTATTGGAAAATACTATATTCCGAATTTATATGGTATGTACATAATGGCACCAAATATCTAATATGCATTTATACTCAGTAACACAAATCCCCCCGCCTGAATATAATAAACAAGACGGAGCATAAAGCTGCGTCTGAAAGAGGTGATCTGTGTGAATAAGCACATCATTGCTTTTGCTTCAGTGACCCAGGCGAACAAGGCTAAGTCGGTATTTGAACGATACGGGCTGAAAGCCGAGGTAAAAAGAACGCCGGGGACACTTTTTCGGGGCTGCGGATTCAGCGTCGCCGTTGAGGGACGCTCCGACAGGCTCGTAAAAATTATGGAGGACAACGGCATTTCATATAAATCCATCAGCAGTGCACAGGGCAAATAATGACGGAGGGAATGATCTTATGTGATATATTTTGACAACGCAGCCACCACATACCCCAAGCCCGAAAGCGTAAGGAGAGCGGCTGCGGAGGCTATCGTAAGATACGGCGGCAATCCGGGGCGGAGCGGGCATAAAATGTCAATAGCAGCCTCGGAGGCTGTCTATTCCGTCAGGGAAAAGGCAGGGAAATTCTTCGGAGCAGAGCCTGAGAACGTCATCTTCACCGCAAACTGCACCGAGAGCCTTAATATGGCGATAAAGGGGCTTGCGGAGCAGGAGCTTCGTGAGGGCAGACCCTTTCACGTCATAATCTCATCACTTGAGCACAATTCCGTGTTCCGTCCCGTCCACGAACTCACCAAAAGAGGGCTTTCCTACAGCATTGCCGAGGTATCAGCAGATGATACCGTGACGGTGAACAACTTTGAAGCCCTTATAAAGCCCCACACAAAGGCGGTCATATGCACCCTCGGCAGCAATGTCACGGGTCAGCTCCTGCCCTATGAGCGGATAGGGGCAATGTGCCGCCGCAGGCATATCTGCTTTGTGGGGGACGGAGCACAGGTCTGCGGCGTTGTGCCCATAGATATGAAGCGGGATAACATCAATATCCTCTGTATGCCGGGGCACAAGGGGCTTTACGGCATCTCAGGAACAGGACTCCTCATAACCGACGGGCAGTATCCCATCTATCATATCCTCGAAGGCGGCACGGGCAGCACTTCCCTCGAAGCGGAGCAGACCCCATTTCTCCCCGAGGAGCTTGAAAGCGGAACGGTGAACACCGTAGGCATCGTGACCGTAGGCGCAGGCATCGACTTTATCAGCAAAACAGGTGCGGAGCGGATACATTCCCGTGAAACCGCCCTCTGCGACCAACTGATAAACGAGCTTGACGGCGAAAGCAGGGTGCGCATATACAGGCGGGAACGGTGCAACTATCTTCCCATTGTGCTTTTCAATGTGGAGGGCATCGCTCCCGAGGAAACTGCGGCATATCTGAACGATGCAGGCTTTGCCCTCAGGGGCGGGCTTCACTGCTCAGGTCTCGCCCACCGCAGCATCGGAACTCTGCCCGACGGCGGAGTAAGGTTCTCCCCCTCCGTTTTCAACACCCCCACCCAGACCCATATGCTTGCAAACGCTGTAAAAAAGCTGGCAAGATCAAAGGGCTGAGACAACTTTAGCATCTCTCTGTTAAGCAAGGCAATATGAATATTCGCCGTTCCCTTTAATGGTGGGAGCGGCGGATTTACATAATAATTTTGACATTGACAATAAGTTATACTATGACAATAAACCTGAATTATACAGACCCGATAGACCGCCCATACAGACGGTCTCTTTTCATATCTCCTCATTACCCCTAAAAATTAAAGAAAACATTAGAAGAAAAATATGCAAGCAGTGCAAGAATATACACGCCAAAAGCCGCAGGGAATGACCTTTTTACATTATCCGTTTCACTGCTTTTCAGATACAGAACCAAATTTGCGGCAAAAATCATCACCCAGTCCGAAATGCACATAAAGCCGAACATTAGAAAATCCATACGGAAAAACCGCAAAACAAAGAAAAGAGCTATCCTTAAGATCGGCACGGCAATGCCCAGACAGAAGTTTGTCAGCAGTATTTTCCACAGCTCCACCCGTGAAAAAAGCAGATACCCCACTGCAAAAACCGCCCCAAAGCATAAAAGCGCCGTCAGGAAAGACCCGCTCATAAACATATCTGCGCTCAGGTGAAAAGGAAGCCCTCCCGAAAACCAACTCAAGAGCAAAAATGTTGTGATGATGCCGAGAATCGTTCTCACAATAACGCTTATGACCTCACGCCTGTCCTCTTCATTTGTATATCTGCCCACACCCATTCCCTCTTTTTATTTTATTACATTAATGTTAACACATTTACAGCCAAATGTCAAATAAAATTCATTTTTGAGAAAATCAAGCGAATGTTGCCAATATAATTCATATATATGAATAAATTAAGCCAATGTAAATTTCTGCCAGTTTTTCGTATATATGCAAACAGATGCAGATAAATTGTGCAAATCTCCAAAAATATAATATCGCTGTTGACTTGTTTTGATAAATATGCTATTATAAAACAAATAAATGCAGATATGCCCAATGCATCTGCAAACGATTACAAAACCGATACGAACTTGTATGGAGGAACCCTCAAAATGAATTACAAAAAAATTCTGGCAGGAGCAATGGCTCTTACACTCACAGCTTCCCTCACCGCCTGCGGAAGCAGCAGCGGCAGCGGCGAGACTGAGACCACCACAGCTGATGTTACCACAACCGCAGCTACCGAGTGGACAGGCGATAATGTTGAGGTCGAGGCTCTCGATGAGACTCTTGACGTTGATATCAATGGCAAAACTCTCAAATGGCTGGGTATCTATGACCTGAACCCTACCAACGATTCCCCCGAAAGAAGCCCCGAGCTTGCCCTTTTCGAGGACACCTACGGTGCTAAGATCGAATATATCCCCACCACAAGCGACAAGCGCTTTGAGGATCTTGCAACGAACATTATGGGCGGCACATCTCCCGATATTTTCGCCTATGAGTGGAGATCCTTCCCCTGCGACATCGCAAAGGGTCAGTATCAGCCCATTGATTCCCTCGTTAACTGGGACGACCCCAAGTGGGCAGCTGTAAAGGACACTGCCGACAGCTTCATCTGGAAGGGCGACCACTATATTGCTCCCCTTGGCTACAGCTTCAACGATACTCAGGTGCTTATGTACAATAAATCCACCATTCAAAGCGAGGGCTTTGAGGATCCCTATGAAATGTATCAGAACGGCGAGTGGGACTGGAACGCATTCACCGATATGATGAAGACATTCGTTGAAAACGGCAGCAGCGACGGCACCGAAAGATACGGCATCGGCGGCTGGTGGGCAAACGCTTTTGTTTACACAGCAGGCGAAACAATGGTTACATATGACGGAACAAAGTTTGGCAACAACCTCAGAAGCGGCAAGATCGAGCGTGCTCAGGGCGTTCTCGAGGATATCTTCAAGAACAACCTCATCAAGCGCGGCTGGATAGGCGGCGAGTCTGCATTCGTTGATGACAGCCTCCTGTTCTACTCAATGGGCACATGGGCTTACAACGCTGCAGCTCTTTCCGTTCCCGATGACGAAATTCAGATTGTTCCCTTCCCCAAGGACCCCGATTCCGATCAGTACTATGTTTCCAACAAGGTATTTGCATATATGTGGGTAAAGGGCTCTGAAAACGGCGACTGCGTAAAGGCGTGGTTTGACTGCAACAGAACCGTTAACTACGACGAAAAGTACACCGAAGCTACCAAGGAAAAGTACCTTGCCAACAACCCCGGCTGGACTTCTGAAATGTACGACATCGCTATGGATTTCTATGATTCCGACAAGTTCACTCAGGCATATGATTACGGCTACGGTCTCAGCACACTTATGGCTGACGAAGTAATGTCCGTTCTTTATGAGGGCATTGCAAACGAGCAGTTCGAGAGCTGGGTACAGGCTCGTGAGGAGTATTATCCTATCGTTGACGAAGAAATCAACGTTTACAACAACGAAGAATAATTCTCACATCTTAAAATAAAAGCAGCGGAGCACTTCAGTCAAAATTGAAGTGCTCCGCATTTTTTATCAGAAGTTGCTTCCGTTCCAGCCCCAGTGGTCGGTGAACATATAGCTTACGTAAACTCTGTCGGTGGATATTCCCAGTTCGTCCAGCATTATTCCCGTGATGTTGCTTGTGAGAACGCCAAGGGCATTTTCCGAGGCTTTGCCGTAAATGCTGACCTCCACCATTGCCGCAGGGGCATCGGTGCCCTTGAAGTAAAGGCTTTTGCCGCCCTCGATCTCGGTCATGAGCCAACCCTCAGATTTTCCGGGAATTGCGGTTATGGCAAGTCCAAGAGCGGATTTTATCTTCTCCGCCTTGTCAGATGTGACCTCTGCATTTGTGTTCACTTTTATAAATGGCATTTGCTTTTCCCTCCGTTATATTTTGATATCATTATTATATCATATGTTTTGAGATTTTACAACGTCTTATAGCACTGTTTTATTTCACAATTTAACATTATTTACAGTATATAACATTTTGGATGAACAATCAACAGGCTTTACAAAAATGTTGAAAACTCAAAAATCAATAAAAATGCATATTTTAAACAGGTATAAAGCCGCTCCCAAAGCATTGATATCGCCATAGTGTAAAGTCATACAGCTTTACAGCGCACGCTTTAGAAAAAAATCCGCTCCCGATGTGTTCAAGAGCGGATTTTTTTATGATTTCAAGCCGTTTTACTCAACAATAACGGTTTCCTTTTTCTCGGGAGCCGTTTCTTTAGCCTTTCCCTTGCAGAAATAATCGATGTATCTGTCAATGCAGTGGTCTACTATCTTGATGGCAGCCTCTCTGTCCTTTATCTCATCAATGGCGGTTTCCTTGCCCTCAAGCTGCTTGTAGACCTTGAAGAAATGGGACATTTCCTCAAAGATGTGGCGGGGCAGCTCGCTGATGTCACGATAGCTGTTGTAGGTGGGGTCATTGAATGGGATAGCGATTATCTTATCATCAATAGCGCCGTTGTCAAGCATTGAAATAACGCCGATAGGGTAGCATCTTACGATAGCCATTGAGAAAATGGACTCGGAGCAGAGCACCAGAACGTCCAAAGGGTCGCCGTCCTCAGCGTATGTACGGGGGATAAAGCCGTAGTTTGCGGGATAGTGAGTTGAGGTGTAAAGAACACGGTCAAGCTTCAGCATACCTGTTTTCTTGTCAAGCTCGTACTTCATCTTGCTGCCCTTGGGAATTTCGATAACGGAGTAGAAATTGTCCTTGACTATTCTGTCGGGTTCGATATCGTGCCATATGTTCATTGATATATCATTCCTTTCGGATTATTTTCTGCGGTCCTTGCGTCTTGATTCCTCGGTTTCCTTTATGATATAAGAGGGTCTGCCCTTGATCTCGGTGTACATTTTCGAGATATACTGCCCCGTCACGCCCATACAAAAAAGCTGTATCCCGCCGATAAGGCATACAAGCGCCACGATAACGGGATATCCTGTCATAGCCTCGCCGAATATCAGCGTCTTTATGACCATTGCCAGTGCCAGCAGGCAGAAAATTATGCCCATAATTATTGACAGCCAAAGGGGGGCCGTACTGAAAGCGAAAATGCCGTCAAGGGAATAAAGAAACAGCTTTTTGAAATTCCAGGTGGTCTTTCCCGCAGCTCTCTCGGTGTTTTCCACCTCGATAAACTTGGTATCAAAGCCCACCCAGCTGAAAATGCCCTTTGAAAAGCGGTTCTTTTCGGGCATATCGAGAATTGCGTTCACCATCTGACGGGTCATAAAGCGGAAATCCTGTGCGCCGTCAACGATATGGGTCTGAGAAATGCTGTTTATGACCTTGTAAAATGTCCGTGCAAAGAATGACAGCACCTTTGACTCGCCCTTTCGGGAGATACGCCTTGTGGCAGCACAGTCATATTCGCCGCTGCGGACATAATCATACATCTGTGGGATAAGCTTGGGAGGGTGCTGCAGATCTGCGTCAAGGATAACGCAGTAATCGCCCCTTGACTGCTCCAGTCCCGCAAGCATTGCCGCTTCCTTTCCGAAATTTCTCGAAAAGGAAACATACCGCACACGCCTGTCATCGGCGGCAAGCTCACGGAGAATTTTGAGGGTATCGTCCTTTGAGCCGTCGTTTATGAAGAGATACTCAAACTCAAGGTCGGAGATATTCTCATTGTAATATTTCTGCTTCATACCGTCAGTGACGGAGGTAATTTCCCTGTAAAACAACGGCAGGGATTCCTGCTCGTTGTAGCAGGGTACTATCACCGAGATAAGTTCCATTTTTTACGATTCCTTTTAGGCTTACTTTGTTCCGTACATTCTGTCGCCCGCATCGCCAAGACCGGGAACGATGTATAGCTGCTCATTGAGCTCGGGGTCAACGGCTGCGGTGTATATCTGAACGTCGGGGTGGGTTTCGTTTACCTGCTTTATGCCTCTCTCATTTGCGATGATGCACATAAACTTAACGTTCTTTGCGCCTGCTTTCTTAACGAGATTTACAGCCTCGCAGGCAGCTCCGCCTGTAGCCAGCATAATGTCGGCAATGATAACGTCTCTGCTGGCGATATCCTTGGGGAGCTTGCAGTAATATTCAACGGTGTCGGTGGTCTCAGGGTCTCTGAAGGTTCCGATATGACCCACCTTGGCAGCGGGGATAAGGTTCATAACGCCGTCAACCATTCCGAGACCTGCTCTGAGAATGGGAACATAAGCAAGCTTTCTGCCCGAAATTACCTTTGACTTTGCAATTCCGAGGGGAGTCTGAATGTCAACGGTCTTGACGGGAAGATCTCTCATAGCCTCGTAGCACATAAGCATAGATGTCTCGGAAACAAGCTCTCTGAACTCCTTTGAGCCTGTTGTAACGTCTCTCATAAGAGAGAGCTTGTGCTGAACGAGGGGGTGGTCGATGATTGTGTATTTTAATTCGCTCATAGTAAGAACCTCCGATATATATTATTCGTTTTCAATAGCGGTTATCTGGTCAATTCTGCGCTGATGTCTGCCGCCCTCAAAGGAATTTCCGAGAAATGCGTCAACAATTTCGCAGGCAAGTCCCGGACCGATAACACGACCACCCATACAGAGCACGTTTGCGTCATTGTGGAGACGGGTGTACTTAGCCATATAGCAGTCCGTGCATACAGCGGCTCTGATACCCTTGCACTTGTTTGCGGCGATGGAGATGCCGAGACCTGTTCCGCAGATAAGTATGGCAAGCTCTGCTCTGCCTGATGTTACTTCTCCGCAGACTTCCTTTGCCACCAAAGGATAATCGCAGCTTGTGCCGTCCATACAGCCCATTTCCTTTATATCAAGACCCTTTTCTTTAAGGTATTTCACAACCTCCTGTTTTAATGCAAAGCCTGCGTGGTCGCTTCCAATAGCTATCATCACGATCAATCCTCCGAGAATAAAAAATTATAAATATATTATATCACAATGCAAAAATATAATCAATAGTTTTTGGGTTAAACTTTTAAAGCAATATGTACAATATGATGAATAATTTCTTGACAAAGCCGCCTGCCGATGTTAAAATATCATTATAAGCTATCGGGAAAGGACAGGTATTTTTATGTCACAGGTAACAAAACGGGCACTTGAAGCATCACTGAAAAATCTGCTTCTCAAAAAGCCCCTTGACAAAATAACCATAAACGACATCACCGAGGACTGCGGCATAAACCGTATGACCTTCTATTATCATTTCAAGGATATCTATGACCTGATAGAATGGTGCTGTGTGGAGGACGCAAAGAAAGCGCTGGAGGGCAAAAAGACCTATGACACCTGGCAGCAGGGCTTTTTGCAGATATTTGAAGCCGTTCTTGACAACAAGCCCTTTATCCTGAACGTATATCATTCCGTGAGCCGTGAGCAGGTGGAGATATATCTTTACAAGCTGACCTACGACCTGCTTATCGGTGTGGTGGAGGAAAAATCGGCGGGAATGAATGTCCGTGAGGAGGACAAAAAGTTCATTGCGGATTTTTACAAATATGCCTTTGTGGGGCTTATGCTTGACTGGGTAAGGCACGATATGAAGGGTGACCCTCACAGGATAATCGAGGATCTTTCTGTTGTGATGCACGGAAATGTTGCAGCGGCTTTGGAACGATTTAAGACGAACAGGTAAATCTTATCAAACCCGCCAAAATGATAAAAAAATAATCTCTTTTCTCCCTCTGATAAAATTCTTATCAGAGGGATTTTTCTGTTTATTGAAAAAACTCTCCGTTTGAGATAATATATAATTACCGAAAGAAAAAAATAAAGAAACAACATCATAAGATATAAATTTTTCAGGAGGTATGTTTTATGTATTATTCAAGCGGAAATTACGAAGCATTCGCAAGACCCAAGAAACCCGAGGGCGTTGACGGAAAATCAGCATATATCGTAGGAAGCGGACTTGCCGCTCTCACAGCTGCCTGCTACCTTGTCCGTGACGGACAGATGAAGGGCGAGCACGTTCATATCCTCGAGAAGGAGCAGATCGCAGGCGGTGCCTGTGACGGCTGGAAGTTTGAGAATGTGGGATATGTTATGAGAGGCGGACGTGAAATGGACAACCATTTCGAGGTAATGTGGGACCTGTTCCGCTCTATTCCCTCTATCGAGACCGAGGGTGTTTCCGTTCTCGACGAATACTACTGGCTCAACAAGGCTGACCCCAACTATTCCCTCTGCCGTGCCACCGTGAACAGGGGCGAGGACGCTCACACCGACGGCAAATTCGACATCTCCGACAAGGGCGCTATGGAGATAATGAAGCTCTTTTTCACCGCCAATGAGGACCTCCAGAACAAGCGCATCACAGATGTGTTTGACGACGAAGTATTAAACTCCAACTTCTGGCTCTACTGGCGCACGATGTTCGCTTTTGAGAACTGGCACAGTGCTCTTGAAATGAAGCTTTATATCCAGCGCTTTATCCACCACATCGGTGGTCTCCCCGACTTCAAGGCTCTGAGATTTACAAAGTACAATCAGTATGAGTCAATGATACTGCCTATGGTAAAGTATCTTGAAAGCTTCGGCGTTCAGTTCCATTTCGGCGTAAAGGTCGTAAACGTTGAATTTGACTGCAACGAAAAGCGCAAGCAGGCAACAAGGATTGACGTTATCCGTGACGGCAACAACGAGTCTATCGACCTTACCGAAAATGACCTTGTGTTCATCACAAACGGCGGCTGCGTTGAAAACTCCTCTATCGGCAGCCAGAACACTCCCGCTCCCTATAATTATGAGATAAAGCCCGGCGGCGGCTGGGATATGTGGCGCAAAATTGCGGCTCAGGACCCTGCATTCGGTCACCCTGACAAGTTCTGCTACGACCCTGAACAGACAAACTGGATGAGTGCCACCGTCACCACTCTTGACCAGCGCATAATCCCCTATATCAAGAACATCTGCAAGCGTGACCCGTTCTCCGGCAAGGTGGTAACAGGCGGCATCGTTACAGCAAAGGACTCCTCATGGCTCCTGAGCTGGACTATCAACCGTCAGCCTCAGTTCAGAAGTCAGCCCAAGGATCAGTGCCTTGTATGGGTATATGCACTTTTCTCCGACAAAGACGGCGACTACGTTAAGAAGCCTATGAGAGACTGCACAGGCAAGGAGATCTGTATGGAATGGCTCTATCACATCGGCGTTCCCGAAAATGAGATAGAGGAGCTTGCGGAGCACAGTGCAAACACTGTTCCTTGTATGATGCCCTATATCACTGCATTCTTTATGCCCCGTGAGTACGGCGACAGACCTGCTGTTGTTCCTGAGGGCGCAGTAAACTTCGCATTCCTCGGTCAGTTTGCGGAGACAAAGCGTGACACTATCTTCACTACCGAGTATTCTATGCGTACAGGTATGGAAGCGGTTTACACACTCCTCGATATCGACAGGGGCGTTCCCGAGGTATGGGGCAGCGTTTATGATGTCCGTGCTCTCCTTGACGCTACCGTAAAGCTCCGTGACGGCAAAAAGATAACCGATATGGACGTAAATCTTATTGAAAGATTTGCCCTGAAAAAGCTCCTTGAAAAGATCAAGGGCACTGATATCGAAAAGCTTTTAAAGGAATACAACGTTATCTGATAAACGCTTACACCTCTCTTATCCTATAAAAAGCCCCACGGCACAGCTTTTATTATGGCTGTGCCGTGGGGACTTTTTGCATATTCATAAATTCCTGTCTCTTATACACATCTGACGCTGCCGACGATATGCAGTGTGT
>CAMBJF010000014.1 GCA_945867875.1 uncultured Ruminococcus sp.
ACTGCATATCGTCGGCAGCGTCAGATGTGTATAAGAGACAGTCCTTGTTCTGAGCCACGGCGCTTGTTTCGACCTCTGCGGAAAGCTCCTTGGCACGGACAGCATTTTCGGCATTCACGTTTATCTTGTCGGAAATGCCCATAACGGCATCGTTCAGATTTTCGATAGCTCCCGCCTGAGTGGTGGTGCCGTTTGCCAGTATCTGTGAGCCGCCTGCCATCTGCGATGAGCCTGAGAGCATCTGCTCGGAGGAACGGCTGATGTTACGCACTATCTGGGAAAGCTCGTCGCTGATATCACCGAAAGCCTGTTCGATACGCTCAAAATCGCCTGTGTACTGAACTGAGGGGCGCTTGGTGAAGTCACCTGCGGCCATAGCTTCAAGAATATCGGTGATATCTCTTATATAGCCGTTAAGAGCCTTTTGGGTGTTGTGAAGAGCTATGGCAAAGTGACCGAGCTCGTCATTGCCGAATTTAAAGCCGCTGTCAGGTTTGCTCAGATGACCCTTGCTCATATCGTCTGCAAGGCGGTTGAGCTCAACGATAGGTCTTGCAATTACCTTTCTGATGAATATGCCGAGAACGATAAGTGCGGCAATGAGGATTATTACGGCGGCTATGGCGGCAATGAGGATTACCCGTCCAAAGGATTTGTCGCTTTCCTTCGTGGACATTCCCGCAAAGAATGCGCCCTTGATATTGCCGTTAATGTCGATGATAGGTCTGTACTGGATAAAGTATTCGCCGTTCTGGAGCTTGGCTCTGCCTGTAACGCTTTCGCCTGTCATGATTGTGTCGTAAACGTCCTGGCTTATCTCAGTGCCCACAGCTCTGTCACCGTTTGCATCGGTGAATGTGGTGGCGATGACGGTGTTGCCCGCAATAAGGCTTACTTCGCTGTTTATCTGCTCCTTGATGTGGTCAAGGACCTCGGAATTTGAAAGGTTGTAGCCGATGGCAACAACGCCTACAAGGTTTGAAAATCCGTTTTCATCATAAAAAACAGGGGTCACATAAACATAGCAGAGGGGAACTCCGTCCTCACAGCAATATCCCGAATATTCCTCTTGGTTCAGGGCACGTGAAACATCAAATTTTGTAAGCTTGCAGTTATCGCTTGCCCAAAGCTTGTTGCCCTCGGCATCGGTGAAATATGCGAAAGTATATTCATCGGTGGTGGAGTTGGAGTACATCTCGGATATCTTTCCGGGATAACCGTTTTTAAGAGCACTTGCAATGGCGTTGTTTCGGGAGTTTGTGCCCTTCCAGACCTCAAAAAGGGCCTTAAGATACTCCTGCTTGCTCTCAACAGTGTTTTCGATTACATTAATGCTGATATCGGTGAGAGTGTCGTGAGTCCTGCTGTTATGGCTCGATGACAGCGATATTGATATGATAAGCGTTACGGCAGTGATAATGGCGATTATAGCACCGACTATCAGCGCAACGGCCTTTTCTATTTTAGTCGTTTTAGTCATAATAGTGATATCCTTTCAAGAATAAGGCATAATTACCTATATTTTGATTATATCATACAAATTTTGTCAAGTCAACGGTAAAAATGCTTGATAAATCCAAAGGAAAATGGGCACAATGCACAGTTGTGACATAACTGTTAATATGATGTTTGGCATATATTATAGAAACTGCGGCAGAAGAAAAATATGTCTTCTGCCGCAGCAACACTTTATACTTTATTACAGCTCAACAGGCTCAAATTCAAGTCTGACCTTGGGGAGCTTTTCCATTGTGCAGTAGTAGTTTTCAGCCCAGTCATCGCCCTGAGAGGGATCGTTCTCGCCGCTTGCGGGAGGAGCGAAGAGTTTGAGGGTCATATCGCATTCGCCGCCCAGAGGCTTTTCATAGAATGCACTCATAAGGTCGATGGTCTTTGCCTTGGGGGACTTGTAGAACCACTTGCCGTTTATCTCCATCATATAGTTGCCGTCATCTTCAAAAACGACCTCGCAGAAATGAGGATTTTTCTCGAAGTGAAGCTTGATAGCGATACCGTCAGCGTCCTCAGCACCGCCCCATCTGAGGGTAAGGGGAGCCTTGACATCAGCTTTGGTCTCGGTCATTTCGGGCATAAACCAGTCGGAGTGGATAATGTCCTTGTAGGTCTGCATAACAGGCTGCTCGATACCTACATCGGGATTGTTGGGGTCTTCGATCTCAAGACCGAGACGGCCTCTGTCTCTGAACTGATACATAGTGAAGCCTGAGAACCAGTCTGCCTTTTCGTCGACGAGGATATCGCAGAATTCTCTTACCATTTCAGCCTGATCGTAAGCGCCTGTAACGTCGCCGTCAGCGTTGAACTCGCTCATTACCATAGGCTTAGCCACGCCGCCGTTGAGGAACTTGTAGCGCTCAAAGCTTGCCTTTGTCTTTTCATATGTCTCTCTGACCTTGCTTCTGGAGTGGGAATTTCCGCCTCTGAGGGCAACGTCATAGGGCCAGCCCCAGTGAAGAGCCATATACTTGTCAACGGACCAGATATCTGCGGAGGGGATAGTTGCCTTGAACTCCTCTTCCTTTTCCATTTCGGTCTTGTTCAGATCCTCGATGCCGCCGATGCAGATGATAGTTTTGACATTGGGGGCATACTCGTGGATAATGTCGGTGAAATGAACGAAGAAATCGCCGATTTCCTTGTAGGAAGCTCTCTTTGTGAAGCTGAACCAGTCGCCTGTTGCCTCGTGGTTTATTCTGAGCATCATTCTGCCGAATGTTCTCAGGTCCTTTGCAATGGCGATGAGCTGTTCATCGGTGCAGTGGGGGTCAACTGTGAGGGTAAGGGTAACGTCCTGACCGTGGCGGCGGACATCACGCATACAGGTGAAAGGCTCATCGTTGAGGTTTCCGCCGATGCCGCCCTTGTATGTGAAATAGTCATCGTAGGGGTAATCCCACTGGAAGGAAACGTTAGCGTCCTTCATGACCTCGGAAATTCTGCCGGGGAACTGCTTGTCAAAGGGGTAGTAGCAGTACATCAGGCTGATGCTGCGGTGGGGTCTGCCCATTTTGTGGAGTATGTAGTCCTGGTTTACATATTCGCCTCTTTCGGAGCCGTCGCCAAGGTCAACAGCACATTTTGCCTTGCCCATATGGACTGTGTAAAGGTTTTCATTCATAGGTATAGTCCTCCTGATCTTTATTTTTCCCCATAGGGACCCCCTAATCGGGGGGATTATTCAGTAATATTTATATTATGCATTATGCAGATTTATCTCTGCATAGGCGGTTGCTGGGGGATATTCTGCATAGGCATAGAGGTTCTGGGAGCCTTGATAGTGCCCTTTGTGCGCTTTATTGCAGTGATAGAAGCGGTGAGAGTCTCTTCTGCCTTGGAAAGGGTGTCAACGATGTATTCATCGGCAGCGCTCTTTACAGCCTTAGCCTTCATAAGCGCCTGCTTTTCGATCTCTGTAGCCTTTGCCTGAGCAGCTCTTGTTATCTCGTTTTCGGCGATAAGGGTGTTCTTGCGGCTCTCAGCTCTGTTTATGATCTCCTCGGCCTGCCTGTTAGCCTCGTCGATAATGGACTTTCTTTCCGAAACTATCTTCTTTGCCTGCTTCATTTCATTAGGTATATTCATTCTGATGTGGTCGATACATTCTCTCAGCTGATCCACATCAACCAGTGATTTCTTTGACGAAAGGGGAAATGACTGCGCCTTGTCGAGAATTTCGTCCATTGCGTCAAGATAATCATCAACCATAAGATCTGCCATATTTCATATTCTCCGATCTGCCCGACGGGCGGTATTTTTATTATTTTGCCTGACTGGCGGGGAAGAGTCTTTCCTCGATATCCTTCAGAATGCATTTCGGGACAAATTTGCTTATATCTCCGCCGTAGGAAGCCACCTGCTTTACAACGCTGGAGCTGAGATACATATTCTCCGAGCTTGTGGTGAGGAAAACAGTTTCCGCACCGTCATAGATATTTCTGTTCACAAGCGCCATCTGGAACTCATACTCAAAGTCGGTAACGGCTCTGAGACCCTTTACAATGGCGACAGCTCCCACCTCACGCACATAGTCGGCAATAAGCCCCGAGCACACATCGACCTCCACATTGGGGAACTCGGCTGTGACCTTTTTTATAAGCTCAACACGCTCCTCGGGGGTGAAAAGGGGAGTTTTATGTTTATTGACAGCGACCAGCACTATCACCTTGTCAAAAAGCATTGAAGCCCTGTGGATAATGTCCCTGTGACCGAAAGTAACGGGGTCAAAGCTTCCGGGGCAGACTGCTGTTCTCAAGTCGGATCATTTCCTTTCAAAAATGACTTGTATGTTATTCTTCCTCATTTGGGAGAGGAACACGGTAAACCGTTACTTCTATTTTGCCATAGCGGTATGTCTTTGCTTTTCTGAGCTTTCCGCATTCATCGGGGAGCACAAGGCCTTTTTCGTGCTCGCAGACAACTATGCCTCTGTCGGACATCTTGCATTCAAGCAGGGGCAGTGCCATTTCAATGATGCCGTTTCTGTAGGGAGGGTCGAGAAGAGCTATATCAAATGTCATTCTCACGCCTCTGAGGAAATCAAGGCTGTCGCTTACAGTAACGCCCGATTCGTCCTTAAAGCCGCAGGCTGCGATATTTTCCCTTGCGCAGTCGGCGGACGCAGTGCTCTTGTCAACAAAGCGGCAGTATTTTGCCCCTCTTGAAAGAGCTTCGATACCAAGCTGTCCCGAGCCGCAGAAAAGGTCGAGAACAACGCTTCCCTCTATATCAAACTGGATTATCGAAAAAATGGCTTCCTTGACCATATCGGTGGTGGGGCGGACGTCCTCGCCCTCCAAGGTCTTGAGCTTTCTTCCTCTGGCAATGCCTGTAATTACCCTCACAGAATACGCCTCCCTTTAAAAAATTACAAAACGATTACAATATACAATATCTATTATAACCCATAAAAAAATAATTTTCTATAACAAACAATGAATTTTCACATTGATTTTTGCACAAAATCATAGACCTCTTTTGCAGCATTTTCACTAATTCCCGCAGCCTTTGCGATTTCTTCAACAGATGCATTTTTCAGCGCTTCGGTGGTCTTGAACGCCGTCAGGAGCTTTATTGCACGCTTTTCACCGATGCCCTTTATGCTTGTTATGCCAAGCTCAAAGGAAGATTTCCTGTGCTTTTTCCGCTGATAGGTGATAGCAAAGCGGTGCACCTCGTCCTGAATGCGTGTTACGAGCATAAACGCCGCCTTTGTCTCGGAAATGCTTATCTCGCCGCCGTCAGCGGTAATTGCTCTGGTGCGGTGATTGTTGTCCTTGACCATACCGAAAACAGGCACCTCTATGTCCATTTCCCACAGCACCTCATTCACCGCCGCAAGCTGATTTCTGCCGCCGTCAAGAAGTATCAGGTCAGGGAGACGCTTGAAGCCCTCGTCGGTCTCTTCGGGGTCAAGATAATGCTTGAAGCGCCGCCTTAATACCTCCTGCATACAGGCAAGGTCGTTCTGCACGAGATTTTCCTTTATGGAAAAGCGCTTGTACATCTTCTTGCATGGTCTGCCGTTTTCAAAAACTATCATACCCGCAACCATATCCGCCGAGCCAAGGTTTGAGATATCGTATGACTCGATGTACAGGGGCGTTTTTTTCAGCCCGAGCATTTTGGCAAGCGTTTCAAGAGCGGATATCTCAGCGGCGGTGCGTCCCACACGAATGGACAGATATTCCTCCGCATTGGACTTTGCTATCTCCGCAAGGCGCATAAAACGTCCCCTCTGGGGGCACATCACGTCAACTGCACGCCCCGAGCGGTCACGGAGAAGATGCTCGATGTCCTCCCTGTCCTGCACCTCGGTTCCCAGCACGATATTTCGGGGTATCTCACGTCCACCCGAATAATACTGGGTCACGAAATCCTCCAGCATTGCGCTTTCCGTATCGTCCTCGCCGAGGAAATACTCAGCCCTGTCAAAAAGCCGCCCGCAGCGGTACATTATGACTGCCGCACAGGCTTCGCCGTTGTTTCGGGCAATTGCCACAGCGTCCGTATCGGGGAGTTTTTCCGCAATGATGTTCTGGCTGTCCGCCGCACGGGATATGGCGTTTATTCGGTCACGGAGCTTTGCGGCAAGCTCAAATTCAAGATTTTCCGCAGCCTCGTTCATCTGCGCCGTGAGACGCTCAACGGAGGCTTCCGAGCCGTTTCTGATAAAGTCCTCCGCTTCCTTGATTATATCGGCATATTCCGCTTCGGAAATTTTTCCCGTGCACACGCCCATACACCTTTTTATCTGATAATTAAGGCAGGGGCGTCCCTTGCCGATGTCACGGGGAAAAACTCTCTTGCAGGTGGGGAGCATAAATGCCCTGCCTGCCTCCGCCGCAGCCTGCTTTGCCACGAAGGAGCTTGTGTATGGACCGAGAAGTGTTCCGCTGGAGGGCTTTTGCAGCTCTGCGGTTATCCGTGAATACGGGGGCGGGGATATGCGGATATAGCTGTAGCCCTTGTCGTCTTTGAGCAGGATATTGTACTTGGGCGAATGCTGCTTTATCATAGAGCATTCAAGCACAAGGGCTTCATATTCCGATGTTGTGACTATGAAATCATAATCATAGACATTCTCAACCATTTTTGCAACCTTTGGGGTATGGTTGGGAGTTTTGGCAAAGTATGACGAAACACGGTTGCGGAGATTTTTCGCCTTGCCGATATATATTATATGACCCGTTTTGTCCTTCATCTGATACACACCCGGGGAGGTGGTGAGCAGATAGGTCTTTTCTCTGAGCCAGTCAAGCCGTTCGTTCATTTTCGTGACCATTCCTTGTTTTACAGATATATCTATTTTATCATATCCGCACATTTATGTCAAATGCATAAGTCTTGCAAATATGGGGACGGCGTGGTATAATTATTATATAAATACAGCGAAAAGGTGATAATAATGACCGATGATATGAAAAAAGCGGCAGGTCTGCTTGAAAAAAACAAGCTTACCTTTGCCGCAGTAAACGGTGATGATATTATAACGAGCAGTGACAGGGGAGTAAAGCCGCTATTGTCCCTCATTGACAGCGGCAAAACTCTTTCGGGATATTCCGCAGCGGACAGGGTCGTGGGAAACGGTGCGGCATATCTTTATGTGCTCTTCGGGGTAAAGTCCGTCTATACATATGTGATAAGCAGGGCTGCCCTTGAAACCTTTGCAAAATACGGCATTGACGTTTCCTATGACACCCTGACCGATGCCATAAGAAACCGTTCGGGAGAGGGCCTTTGCCCTATGGAATCGGCAGTTGCGGCAGCGGAAAGCCCCGAAGATGCTCTGGAGCTTATAAGAAATAAGCTTAAAGAAATGATGGGAAAATAAAAAAATGCAGGGGACGTGTTCAATGTCCTCTGCATTTTTTATCTTTTTAAACCGTAACAGGCGTGCCGCTCTCGGCAGAGCTGTTTGCAGCCTCCGAAGCACTTCCCGTTGTCTCAAACGAAGTCTCAATGCCGTTTACGAGAACGCTGGGGTCATCAAGGTCGATTATCAGGCACTTTTTGCCCTGGATAACAGTAGTCCTAACCTTGTCCGTGCCGTCCTTGCTGATGTTCACGGTTATTTCGGGAACGGAAAGAACGGTCTTGGTCTCCACAAGGTTTGAGGCTTTAAGAGAGCCCTCGCCAACGGTAGTCTTATAGACCGCATCAAGAGCCTGGAGCTTGTCATCGCTTACCCCTGCATCGGAAAGGATAGTCCTCATTCTGCTGCAATCTATAACAGGAGGTTCGGTCTCGTTCTTGTTCTGGTCGATGACCTCCTTTATGCTGTCGTTCACACGGGTGATGACGGTGTAATCAAGCTCGTCACGGCAAACATCTGTGAGCACTGCCCTGAAACGCTCCTTTTCGCCGTCGGGAGTGAACTCAAAGCTACAGTCAAGTACGTCCTCGATTATTGAAAGATTGGGCTTCTTGGGGGAACGTGTGTAGTACATAACGCTGTTCACATCAGGGGAGCGGTCGCTGAAAACGGGGTATAGAAAACCGTCCTGAGGTGCTCTTGCGATAATCATTTCGGTGTTGGATTTCTTTGCGATGGTCTCGGTCTCCTCGTCATAGAAAAGTCCGTCATCGCCTGTGTTTACGGGGCAGAGAGCTGTAACGATGAAGTTATACTCCGAGTCGCCCTCGCCTATCATCTCGTCGTTCTTGTCCTTTACAAGAATGCTGTATGTACAGTGCCCCGCAATAATGGTGTATGCGGAGGAATAGTCAGTGTTTTCAACTATCCTGTCGATGTATTTCTTGTTGGCTTCCTCGTCCTCCAGCTTGCCCTGTACGGCAGCGTAAAGAATATTCTGAGCACCGCCCTCATCGTAGGATTCGTTAGGGAAACGGTACTCGTTCAGATTCTTTCCGAGACTTCCGCTGAGAGCCTTTTTCAGCGTCTCCATAACAACGGCGCTCTCGTCCTCGGGCATAATGGCAAAGCCCTTGGATTCGGTATATTTGATATGCTTTTCGGCGTCACAGTAAGCGTAAAGGATACGGTTAAGGGTGAAAAATCCGCAGCCCTCCGCAAAGCCTTTCTTGATCTCTGCAAGCTCCTTTTTGTTCATTTTTTGTTCTCCTTTTCTGTATCTGATTAGGTAAAAAATGCGGCGTAATACATATTGTACCACAGCCGCAGATTTTTTTCAATAAGCAAATTATACGAATATCAGTAAATGATTTTCTCCACGTGCATTCTGTCTCTGCCACGCTTTTTAGCCTTGATGAGGGCTCTTTCGGCGGTGATGAAGAAGTCCTTGAGGTTCACCTTTTCATCGCAGACCGTCCACGCAGCACCTACACAGAATGTAAGGTCGGCATTCACGCTTTCGCCGCCTACGGTAATGGCAGCAGTAGTAAATGCAGCGTTGAATTTATCCGCAATATCGTGGAGCTCGCTTTCGGTGATGTTTTCTGCGAATATCACAAATTCATCGCCGAGGTAATGGAAGATAATAGTGCCCTCAGGGAAAAC
Organism: uncultured Ruminococcus sp.; assembly: GCA_945867875.1. GTDB lineage: Bacteria > Bacillota > Clostridia > Oscillospirales > Ruminococcaceae > Huintestinicola. The sequence continues at coordinate 8,999 of CAMBJF010000014.1, forward strand.
GCTCTTCATAAGCTGCTCGGAAAGCTTTATGACATCATCGCCCGCAGCCTTGCCGTACTTGCTTACAAAGCCGTTGAAATCGTCAATGTCGCAGACTATCATAAATGCACGGTCTCTGCAAAGAGCCAGCCTGTCCTTTATTTTGCCCAGAGCCGCAGTAGCTCTTACATCATTTTCCTCGGCAAACTGAGGGACAAGTCCCGATGCCTCGTAAAGCTCCTCGACCCTGCCCACAACACGTATCACCTCGCTGCATTCGTCCTCGATGCTGGAAAAGATTATGCGGCAGACGGAATAATTTTTTCTGTCCCTGTCAAGGGAACGTACATCAACAAAGCCCCTGCCTTTTTTGCGGCAGTCCTTGAAAAGGGCGTGGCAGAAATATACCACATCTTCGTCATAGATAGGGCTTTCCCTGCGGAGGTATGAGGTGTAATTATTTATAACGATGTCCTTTCTGTCCTCGCCGGGAGAAAAGGTCATCACGTCATTTTTCCAGTCATAATCAAGAAGAAAAGCACGGCTTGTTTCTTCAAGGATACGGTATCTCTCGGAATTTATTTTGAGCTTGTTTTCGATATCCTTCTGCTTCGTAACATCGTTTATTGACGCAAGGAAAACGGGATTGTCGCTTTTGATAAAGTCAACTATCCTTGCACGGATACAGAACCAGCCCACGCTGCCGTCAAAGCGGTAGCCCCTTGCCTCGCAGAAAAAGTCACCGCCGCTTTCGACGCATTCCGCAGCGTGCTCGAAAATACGCTGCTCGTCCTCTTCAAAAAGGGTTATGGTAACGTTATCATAATAAGGAAGATACTGCTCTCGTGAGTAGCCTATTACCTGAAAATATCTGTCGTTCAGGTAAAGTGCCCGCACCTTTGCGCCGCATACCTCAAATATGCATAATCCGTCATAGGTGCTGTTGAAGAGCCTGAAAAACAGGTCTGTGCACCCATCGGCGGGGATTATTAAGTTCGGGTCGCTTATATGGGCGATACGATCATCCATAGCTACGCTCCTCTGTCTTAAAAAGTTATAGCCTAATTATAACACATAATTTTACAAATTACAACATTTATTTAAATTTTCGTGAAATCTATATAAAAATGCCCTCCTCATTATGTTAAGATATGGAGGGCATTGTATTATTTTTTCATTCCGAAGGTCTTTTCAGTCATAATTATCATCAGGATAAAGAAAACCGTGATGTAAAAGGGCATCAGCCTTATGGTGATGTGGTTGGCGATAAGTCCGAAAACAGGGGGCATAAAGGTGGAGCCAACGTATGCGCTCGCCATTTGTATGCCGATGACCGCCTGAGAGTTTTCCGCTCCGAAATTATAGGGCGTGGAGTGGATAATTGAGGGATAAACAGGGGCACAGCCAAGTCCTATGACCACAAATCCCGCAAATGCCACGGCTGGAACGCTTACGGGGAGAAGCACCAGCACAACTCCGCACAGTGCAATTGCCGTGCCTATCCGTATCATATTCCTGTCACCGAGTTTGTCCGAGAAAAGCCCCGAAATGAACCGTCCTGCGGTTATGCCGATGAAGAACAGGGAGGCATATGCGGCTGCGTCCTTTTCGGAAAGCCCCTTTGTTTCCGCAAGATAGCTGCTTGCCCATAGCATCACCGTGGCTTCGGCGGCGCAATAGGCGAAAAATCCAAGGAGCAGGCAGGGCACGCCTTTTATTTTCAGCGCATTTTTAAGCCCCACGGTCTTTCCGCCATTTTCCGTGCCTGCGGGGGCGCTGTTTACCTTCCATACAGGCAGTGTGGCGAACATTGCTATGGCAATGCAAAGCTGGATAAGGGACACTATTCGGTAGCCGCCGCTCCAGTTCGTATGGGCAATGGCATAGCTCATAATATATGGGCTGATTATGGTTCCCACACCCCAGAAGCAGTGGAGCCAGCTCATATGGCGGGAGCTGTAGTGGAGGGCAACGTAATTGTTCAGGGCAGAATCAATAGCCCCCGCCCCGAGACCGTAGGGAATGCCCCAGAGGCATAGCTGCCGGAATGCGGTAACTGTCGAAAATCCGAACATCGCCACGGAGGTCACAAGAATGCTCACGGCGGTGACTATTTTCGTGCCGAAGCGTTTTGTAAGGCGCTCGGACATAAGGCTCGAAAGGATAGTTCCTCCTGAGATTATCATTGAAACGATGCCCATATAGGAAATGGGAACGTCAAAGCCCTGTCTCATTGCAGGCCATGCGGAGCCCAGCAGTGAATCGGGAAGCCCAAGGCTTATGAATGCAAGATATATGAGGGATAGCAGGAGTATATACATAAAATGATCCGTCCTTTTTTATAAGTCCGTATCATTTTATCACAGCCGATAAACGTATTCAATGAAAAATTATTAAGAATATAGGTATTATTTTTCGCTTTCGGCTGTTTTTCCCGAATGTGTCAGTACCGTTCCGCCGAGAACTGCGGTGAGGGGAGCAACGGCGGTAAGACCTATGCTGCCCGCAACGGTGTGGACTATTTCGGCGGCAACATATTTGTAATTTAAGATATTCACAAGGGGAGTGCCCTGAGCCATAAACACCATAAGCATTGCGATGCAGCTGCCTGTGTATGCAAGGAGCAGGGTGGTGCTTATGGTGCCCATTGCCGCCTTGCCGATGTTCATTCCCGATATTATAAGCTCCTTTGTGCTGATAGAGGGCTTTTTCAGGATAATTTCGTGCATAGCCGAGGTGATGTCCACGGCAAGGTCCATCATTGCTCCCGATGAGCCGATGAAAATGCTTGCGGTGAATATGCTTGTGAGGTTCAGATTTCCGTAGCCGCAGTAGAGCAGACTTTCGGACATTGACATAACAGCGCCGTGAATCTTGAAAAGATGGGTGAAAACCGCACCGAAAAACAGCGCCACCATAACTCCCGACAGCACTCCCGCCGTTGCCGCAAAGCACCGTCTGTCAAAGCCGTAGACCATTGCGATGATGATGACCGAAAGCAGCGTTATGAACACAGCTCCGCTGATTATTGGGTCAATGCCTTTGAGATACAGCGGGACAACTGCTTTCCACACCGCAAGTATCGTGATGATAAAGGACAGCAGGGAGCGGAAACCCGTTTTCCCCGCAGTTATTATGAGCACGGCGGCGAATATGAGGGCAAGGATAATTTCAAAATCCAGCCTATAATGGTCTATCATTGCGGCGGAAAGTATCTCGTCCCCACGGTAGCTTATGATGATGAGCGCCTTGTCTCCCTCGGCAAAAATCTTGTCATTTTCATAGGAGCCTGTGAGCATATTTACGGCGCTGTCTATGCTTCTGCCCTTGAATTTTCCTTTCAGCACCTCGACTTCGCAGCTCTGCTCGCCTGTCCGTATGAGACCGTTGTCAACTATCTGGGTATCATCAGTGGATATGACCCTTGCGGGGACACGCTCGGTGCCCTGATATATCCTTGCGCCCTCAAAGCCTGTGGGAATGAAGATAAGTACGAGGATAAGTATTATCCCTGCAATGACCGGTGCGTGTTCTTTCAGCTTGTTTTTCACCTGTAAAATGTTCCTTTCAATAAATCGTAAAAACAGGGGGGAGTTTTATACTAATAACCAATAAAACTGTAGACAAAAAATCTTCGCAGAATCCATATATGCAAGATTATGCTCGATTTTTTGTACAGTTTTTAATTGGTTCTTAGTATTATAAAAGCTCCCGCCCTGCCGTAATTTTTTGTGTCAGACCTTACTTGACGCTTGTGAGCATTGCAAGCTTGTCATAGATCTCGGTGTTGTCATAGTAGCCGTTGAAAAGCTCGCTTCCTGCACCCTGTGCGAACACGCCTACGGGGAGACCTGTGTGTGCATAGGAAGCGAAGTTTACGCCCGACTTGTTGTTGAGAAGATGTGTGATAGTAACTGTGAGAGGTTCGTAGGAACCGTAGAGAACATATTCTGCCTGGCTCAGCTCTTCATCGCCTGTCCTTGTCATTGTTGCGGTGTAAGCGTCCTTAAGGAGCTGATACTCATATTCGGTAAGCTCCAAAGTGCCGTCATTGTTGGACTCGGGGTGCTTGTCGGCACTGTCCTTCTGCATCTCTCTTTCCGCACTGCCTGCGGGAGCTTTGAGACCGAAGAGACGGGTGATGTCCTTCATAACTGCGTCAAAGCTTGTGTTGTTTTCCTTGTACTTTGCAACATAATCACTGTCGAACTTTGCATAGGAAAGCTTCTGGTTTTTGAGATTTGTAAGGAATGTGTCGTAGTCTGTGCCTGCATATCCGATGGTAAGACCGCCTGTTTCGTGGTCGCCTGTTACAACGATGAGGGTCTCATCGGGGTGCTGCCTGTAGAATTCTATAGCCTCGTTTACAGCGCCGCCAAGTGCAACGGTATCGGAAATTGTTGAGCCTGCGTCATTTGCGTGGCACGCCCAGTCGATCTTTCCGCCCTCGACCATCATAAAGAAGCCCTTGTCATTGTCAAGCATCTCAATGCCCTTGTCAACATAGTCGGAAAGTGCCCATTCGCCCTTTTTGCGGTCATTTGCATAGGAAAGGGAATCGGAATCCGCAAGGGTCTCACCGATGATAATGGTCTTGCCGTCCTCGGGAGCAAGCTTTTCAGCCTCAGCCTGAGTCATAACAACATTGTAGCCCTTTTTCTCCGCAAGGTCGTAGATATTAGCTTTGTCGCCGTTCTTGCCGTTTGTCTGCTTAAGGCCGCCGCCTGCAAAATAATCGAAGTCGGAATCGATCATTTCAAGACCGATCTCATAGTAGTTGTTTCTGCTGGCCTGATGAGCATAGTATGCAGCGGGGGTTGCGTGGTTAAGGTTAACGCTGGAGATGATGCCCACCTTGTAGCCAAGCTGATCTTTGAGCTTTTCGGCGATGGTTTCGTAAGATGTGGTAAAGGTCTCGTCCATATTGATGGTTCCGCTGTAGGTCTTGTAGCCTGTGGAGAGGGAAGTGGCTGTGGAAGCGGAATCGGGGCAGAAGGAAGTTGAATCGTAGGTTATTGCGGAGCCTGCTGCCTCAAAATGTGTGAAGTTCAGATAAGAGTCTGCTTCGAGGATATCGTTGTTGTTGGTGTCACGGAGAGCGGAATAATAATCCTGGGTCACCTGTATCTGAGGGTAGCTCATTCCGTCGCCGATGAACATAAAGATGTACTTGGGTGTCTTTCCCTTATAAGCCGATGCGGTCTGTGCCGAGGTCTCGGCTGCGGATACCTTTCCGTTTTCTGTGAGACATACTCCTGTGTAAACGGAGCCTGCTGCGATGACCAGTGCTGCTGCAGCTGCGGTCAGTCTTTTTGCCATAGTATTCATTATTTTTTTTCTCCTTTTTGCATTTGATTTGCTTACGGGTCTAATTATACAGCCTATGTGGCGGCGCTTCAATCGCAGTACGGCAAAATCAAAGTAAAATTACAGTAAAGCGGCATTATTCATTTAATTTGAAAAAAATGTGCACAAAGGCTAAAGTTTTAACATTTTTATCCGATATAATATATATGTAGAAGTATCTGTATGACCGTTCATCAAATTGATCTGTCAGCATATAATATAAGGTTGATATTTTTTGCCGGAGGTGTGAACTTGTCCGAGAATTTTCATAAAACAACGCTTATGAATCTGAAATCACAGATAATGCTTTATACTGTTCTGCCCGTTCTTGCAATCATAATACTGGCAGGAAGCTTTATGACTGTGACCGTCCGCTATGTCATCGACAGCATTTCAAGGTCGGAGGCTCTTGGCAGCACTGAGCTTGCGTGCAGCCGTGTAAATGACGTTATATCGTCATACGGCGAAAATGCAATGACTGTTGCGGGACTTGAAGATGTTGAAAGATTCCTCCTTACCGCCGAGGACAGGGATACCATAATTGACAATGCCTATTTCAGCTATGCAATGGGTGAGCTTGATTCCACAGTTTCGAGAGAGCCCGAGAGCATTGAGAGAACTTGGCTCGTATCCGCCGAATATTCGGGAGTGGCGTTCTCAAATTCCTCTGACGGCTGGGTGGCAAGACCCGATTTTACATTTTCCGATTTTCCGTTCAGCGAGTCCGTAAACGGCTCTGCCAAGTATTTTATAACCGATGTCTATACCTCTCCCATATCGGGTCAGACCGTAGTGTCTGCCTGCGCTCCCGTAAAGGACCGCCGTTCGGGCAGGGTGCTTGGATATTTCGGCACTGACATAAAGCTCAGCGGACTTCGTGAAAAAATATCGGCTCTTCCCGAGTCATCATCTGACGAAATATGCATAGTTTCGTCGGACGGTATGATAATCTACTCCAAAGACCTTAAGCTTACCTACAGAAGCTTTTCAAAGCTTGGGATTGAGAATGTCGGAGCGGGAAAATACCGCAGGGGAAAAACTGAGATAGTCGGTTCCTCCGACAGTCCCGATAACTGCGGCTGGACGGTATATGCCCTACGTGACTATTCCTCCGCCCGCAAAACCATAAACGCTCAGACCAGACTTACCATCGGAACATTTATGATAGTGGCTCTTATGCTCGTCGTGACCATTTCGGTTGTGTCAAACAAGGTAGTAAAACCGCTTCAGGACTACACAAAGAAGATAAACTCCATTCAGTTTTCGGGGGATAAAGCGGGAGATGACGACTTCCTTGAACCCGGCGGCTGCAGGGAGCTTGAAAATTTTGCGGTGGGATTTAACGCACTGCTTACCCGAAACCACGAAATGATGTCACAGCTCAGGGATATGAACATAAAGTCGGAAAAGGAAAGACGGCTTTATCAGACAGCTCTTCAAAGCTCATCTGACGTGGTGTTCGAGTATGATATCGACACCGACTGCCTTATCACATATGGCTCAGTGTTTGACCCCGAGGTGCCCAAGACTACCGCACGTTCCCACGAAAAGTTTATGAGCAGACTTATAGCCTGCCAGGGCTTTGAGGCAAAAGACCCTCTCAGCGCATCACGCTTTTTTGCAGGCGAGACGAACTGCGAAGCCATTGTTGCAAGGACAGGGGGCGGTCACCGCATAAGCTGGATAGAATTTACGGGAACCACTGTTTATTCCGACGCAAGAGCCGTTAAGGTCGTAGGTAAAATAAGCAACATCGACGATGTTATAAGTCTTCGTGAAAATGCCAGCCGTGACTGTTTCACAGGGCTTTACAACAAGACTGCCACCGAAAAGCTTATTTCCGAGCGCCTCAGAAAGGGCGGCAGCCACGCTATGATGATAATAGACATCGACAACTTCAAGAATGTGAACGATGTTCTGGGTCACGACTGGGGCGATAATGTCATCAAGGATATCGCTTCAAAGATAAGCTCACTCCTCGGAGACGGCGACATTGCGGGAAGAATAGGCGGCGACGAGTTTATGGCGTTTATCTCGGGAGATAATGTCAGGGAGCGCATCGACGGCCTCTGCAAGGCACTGTGCGACCGCATCAGGCACACATATTCAGATGAAAAGCTCGGCCGTGAGGTCAGCATTTCATCAAGTATCGGTGTAGCCGTTGCTCCCGATTACGGCAAGAACTTCAAGGAGCTTTATACTTCCGCCGACATCGCTATGTACATCTCCAAAACAGGTGGCAAGGACAGATTTACCGTTTACAGCGGTCAGGAGAGGACAGAGTACAAGGGAAACAGACACGAATGATATTGATATCAAGCCGCACGCACCAGTGCGGCTTTTTTTGTAGTATAAAATCAGTAAAACCAACGTAAAAATATCACAAAAGCCCTTGATTTTAATGGGCGGGATATGGTATAATAAAATAGTGTAAATTTTCAGTCTCAAATCCTGCACAGGAAAGGATCTTGTATATATGAAAGGCGATCTTCACGTACATACGACTCTGTCTGACGGCTCCCTCGGTATGGAGGAGGTCATAGCACAGGCTAAGCGCATAGGTCTCGACTTTATTTCAATTACAGATCACGACACGATGTCATCGGTCTCAAGGGCAAAGGTCCTGGGAGAGCGCTACGGCGTTCAGACTATCCCCGGAGTGGAGCTTACCGCCTGGGACAAGACACGTAACAGAAAGGTACATATCCTCTGCTACGCCCCTCAGAAGCCTGACAGGCTGGAGGGAATATGCCGCAGATGCAGCGAGATAAGGCAGTCCTGCGCAAAGGAGACTGTGGAAAATGTGCTGAAGCTCTTCCCCATTACCGCCGAGGATATCACAAAGCACCTGAGCGGCTCCAAGAGTATCTACAAGCAGCATATCCTCCATGCACTCATCGAATACGGCTACTCCACTCATTTCTACGGAAAGCTGAATGATGAGCTTTTTAATGAGGAGACAGGCTCCTGCATCGTGGAAAGGGAATATCCTGATGTGAACTATGTGCTGGAGCTTATCCATTCCGCAAGAGGTGCGGCAGTTCTTGCTCACCCTATGGTCTACGATTCCGTTGAGCTTATTGATGACCTTGCTTCAAACGGCAAGCTGGACGGCATTGAGGTGTATCATTATTCCGCTGACGAGGAACAGCAGGCTATGCTTCTTGCAAAGGCGAATGAGTATGACCTTATCGTAACGGGCGGCTCGGATTTCCACGGGCTTTACAATATGCGCCCCACACACCTCGGAATGTACACCACCGACAAGGAAAACATTGACCGCATTCTGCGGCTTTGCAGTAAAAAATAAACCCATTGTTTCAAAGCGAAAGGAAGTTTTAAAATGACTATTGAATATACACCCAAGGGAGTCTGTTCGAGAAAAATAACCGCTGAGGTGGAGGACGGCATCGTGAAGAGCGTCGTTTTCACAGGCGGCTGCAACGGCAATACACAGGGAGTTGCACGTCTTGCTCAGGGTATGAAGGTTGAAGATGTCATCGCACGTCTGGAAAATGTTGACTGCGGCGGCAGAGGAACTTCCTGCCCCGACCAGCTTGCAAAGGCTCTCAAGCAGGCTTTATAATGGCTATGTCTAATATTTTTAAAGGCACATTCCCAGGGGTGTGCCTTTTATTTTTAGGTGTGCTTTCGGCGGTGTTTTTCCTGCTGTTCCTCATAACCGGCATACGGACGAAATTTCACACGGGAAATGCTGTGGGAATGGTTATGAGCGGCTTTCTGACTCTCGTGTTCCTTTTCCCGAACAAGACCGGGGACATTGCCTGCAGGCTGTGGGGGAACGGTGCAGGCAGGGTATTTCTTATAATATTTGCGGCTCTTGCTGTCGTATCGGTGATAACTGCGGTCATTATTTCGGCGGCGATGATAAGGGCTATGGACAGGAGACCCGAAAAGCCTGCAAATGTGATAGTCCTCGGGTGCAGGGTAAAGGAAAACGGTCCCTCGCTTATGCTTGACAAGCGCATTGAAGCGGCATATGCGTATCTTTCGGAAAATCCCGATGTTATATGCATAGCGTCGGGCGGCAGGGGTGATGATGAGCCTATGAGCGAGGCGGAATGCATCAGGCAGGGGCTTGTCCGCCGTGGCATATCCCCCGACAGGATAATTCTCGAGAACAAGTCTGTGAACACCTATGAGAACATCAGAAACTCCCTTGCAATACTTGACAGCATCGGTGCACAGCGTCGGGCGGTCATTGTCACAAGCGAGTTTCATCAGCTCCGAGCATCTATGATATCGGAAAAGCAGGGGCTTGAAAGCTATAGCGTAAGCTCTCGGACATATCTGCCCCTGCTGTCGTCCTACTGGATAAGGGAATGGTTTGCGGTGGCATATGAGTGGGTGAAAAAAGGGTGAGCTTTGGAGAACGGGATCTGCGGAGGTTTATGAAATGAAACTATTTTTTGTTTTTATTTATATCCTGATAAGGGCTGCATTTATAAAAAGGGCTGCAAATTTATTTTTTAGGGGAGAACAGCGTGAGAATAACATTTTGGTACTGATGCCTATATTTTTTGGGGCAGCGTTTTTTTCATCATTTGGTTTATTAGGCATATTAAGTGTCGTATTTATGATCTGGCTGTTTTTTGGTTCATTCGGTGTTTTAGTGTCTGAAAACAGTGACAGGTTCCAAAAGATAAATGCTTTGTTTGATCTTTCTGATGAATTACTCATATGGCTGCCAAGCTATTGTGCTTTGTTTTCCTCTTGGAATTCTTCTCAGCAGGTCTATTTTATTAATATATGTATTTTCTGATAATATGGTTTGCGGTGGTATGAGTGGGTAAATCAGCCTGCTAAATTTTTATATTCCTTAAATAAAATAAGCACTTTCCTTAATATGACAGTTAATTCGGAAAAAACAGTCCATAATAGATAATGTATCTGTAGGGATTCTCAAAAAAGCTCCCTCTTGGCAAATTTTCTATGACTTTGTGCATCTTCTGCGTTAGAAAAACTTGTAATACATCAAGTATTACTGCGTTTTTCTGCCTTGAAGCTGCACAAAGTCATTGACGAAAATTTGCTCAAGTTCCGCATTTTTGAGAACCCCTGAAATTAACCGATCAAGGAGATGCTTAACAGAATGTACGATCAGGAGCTTTTTACCCGCAAGGCAAATACCGTCATAAGCAAGGCATTCATTCAGGCAGGAAAGCTGGGGCATACCTATGTGGGCAGTGAACATCTGCTGCTGACCCTTACTTCGGAAACGGGCAGCACATCGGCAAGTATCCTCAAATCCTGCGGGGTCACGGAGGAAAAGGTGCTGGGGCGTATGATACGTCTTATCGGCAGGGGCGAGCCGTCGGTGGTGGACAGAGATTCCGTCACCCCCGCCATAAGCCGCATAATCGATGGTGCGTGCAGAGGTGCGGGGGCTACAAGGGAGAAGCCTGCGGGCACGGAGCATCTGCTGGCGGCCCTGCTCAGGGAGGAAAACTGCACGGCGGTGAATATCCTTATGGATATGGGCGTGAACATCGGTGCTGTGCTGGGAACGTGCAGAGGGCTTTCAGGGCTTGATGTGAAATATTTTCCGCCCATCACCAAAGCGCCCACCCTCATAAAATACGGCAGAGACCTTACCGCTCTAGCGGCGGAAAACAAGTGCGACCCCGTTTTCTGCCGTGACAGCGAGATCGCCCGTGTTATACGCATTCTTTCCCGCAGAACGAAAAATAATCCCTGCCTTGTGGGTGAAGCAGGCGTGGGCAAAACTGCCGTTGCCGAGGGCGTGGCAATGGCTATTGCATCGGGAAATGTGCCTGATACGCTAAAGGGCAAACACATTTTTTCCCTAAATCTCACCTCAATGCTTGCGGGGGCGAAGTACAGGGGCGATTTTGAGGACAGGATAAAGCTGTGCATTGACGAGGTAATCGAAAACGGCAGCATTATCCTTTTCATTGATGAGCTTCACACAATTGTGGGAGCGGGTGCGGCAGAGGGAGCAATTGATGCCGCAAACATTTTGAAACCACAGCTTGCAAGGGGAGAGCTTCGGATAATCGGAGCTACCACCTTTGACGAATACCGCAAATTCATCGGCAAGGACAGCGCCCTTGAACGCCGTTTCCAGCAGGTGACGGTAAGCGAACCTACTCCCGAACAGGCTGTGAAGATACTGACAGGTCTGTGCCCCTGTTACGAGGAATTTCACAAGGTGTCCATAACCCCTGAAGCGGTCAAGGCGGCGGTGGATATGTCGGTGCGGTATCTGAACGGGAAGTGTCTCCCTGATAAAGCCATTGACCTTATTGATGAGGCGGCTTCAAAGGTGCATATCAGGGACGGAAAAAAGTCGCTGAACGACCTTGCGGGGGAGCTTACGGCGATGATAGACCGCAATATGCCGAAGAAGAAAAAGAGCCTTTGCGAGACAATGGGAAAGGGACTGCCCCGTCCCGAGGTCACGGCTGATGATATTGCCGAGGTGCTTTCATCTGCCACGGGCATTCCCGCAGGCAGGCTCACAGCTGATGAAACGGAGCGGCTCCTTACTCTTGAAGATGAGCTCCACAAGCAGGTCATCGGTCAGGACGAAGCCGTGAAAGCCGCAGCGGAGGCCATACGCCGCAGCAGGGCGGGGCTGAGAGACCCCAAAAGACCTATCGGCTCATTTATATTCTCAGGTCCAACGGGAGTTGGCAAGACCGAGCTTGCAAAGGCAATTGCACGATGCCTTTTTGACGATGAAAAAGCTCTTGTCCGCTTTGATATGTCCGAATATATGGAGAAGCACAGCGTTTCACGGCTTATCGGCTCTCCTCCCGGCTATGTGGGCTATGACGAGGGGGGACAGCTCACCGAAGCAGTCCGCCGCCGACCCTATTCCGTAATACTTTTTGACGAGATAGAAAAGGCGCACCCCGATGTGTCCAATATTCTTTTGCAGATACTGGAGGACGGCGTTCTCACCGACAGTCAGGGCAGGCAGGCGAGCTTTGCAAACACCGTTCTGATACTCACATCGAACGTGGGCGCAAGGGAGATAACCGAGAAAAACAGGCTTGGCTTTGAGGGTGCGGAGATATCCGCCGAGGAGGAAAACAAGCGGATACGGACAGATGTGAAGCGGGAGCTTAAAAAGCATTTCCGTCCCGAACTTCTTGGCAGGATAGACGAGGTGATAGTATTCGGACTTCTTGATAAAACACGTCTTGAAGCCCTTGCGGAAAAGCTCTTAGGCGAGCTTCGTGACCGTGCGGCGGCAATGGAGATATCCGTGGAATTTGCTCCCGAAGCGGTAAAGCTCCTTGCTGGCAGCGAGGACAGACATCAGGGGGCACGAATGCTTCGCCACGAGATAACCGAAAAGGTGGAAAATCTCCTCAGCGAAAAGATAATAAGCGGGGAGATAAAGGCAGGGGACAGTGTTATCCTCACCGCCGACGGGGGAGATTTTCGATTTGCCGAAAGGCAGACGACCCAGTAATACGGAATATGCGGCTCTGCTCCGTGAAATGCTTTCGGAACAGAGCCGTCATACTGCTCCCATAAAATTTTAAAAGCCTATTGACTTGCGATAAAAAATATTATATAATATGAATAGAAATTATGCATAATACCGAAAGGACAGGTATGGACTTATGAAAAATATTCTCTTTGTTGCTTCCGAATGTGTTCCTTTTATCAAAACAGGCGGCCTTGCAGACGTTGTGGGCACTCTCCCCAAAATGTTCGACAAGAACCGGTTCGACTGCCGTGTTATCATCCCAAATTATAAATGTATCCCCGATAAATTCAGAAATAATTTCAAGTATGTCCACCATTTCTATATGGATATGGGCGAGCGCTTCAACAGCGTTCACGTGGGAATTATGGAATATCAGTATGACGGCATAACATTCTATTTTGTTGATAATCTTTTCTATTTCGGCGGCGACAAGCCCTATGCCGACATAAGATATGACATCGAGAAGTTCATTTATTTCTCAAAGGCTGTAATGGCTATCCTGCCCGTTATCGGCTTCAAGCCCGACATTATCCACTGCCACGACTGGCAGGCAGGTCTTGTCCCCGTTTATCTCCACACACTTTACAAGGACAATCCTTTCTACTGGGGCACAAAGACTATATTTACAATACATAATCTCCGCTTCCAGGGTATCTGGGACATTGCAACCATAAAGTCTCTTTCGGGTCTCCCCGACTATGTTTTCACCCCCGACAAGCTTGAATACAAGCAGGACGCAAATATGCTCAAGGGCGGTCTTGTTTATGCGGATTACATCACCACCGTCAGCGGCACATATGCAGGGGAGATTCAGACCGCATATTACGGCGAGGGGCTTGACGGACTTCTCAGAGCGAGAAATCAATCTCTCTGCGGCATCGTGAACGGTATCGACTATAATGCATACAATCCCGAGACCGACACGACTATCGCAAAGCAGTACAGCATCAAGAACGTGAAAAAGGGCAAGGCTGCCAACAAAAAGGCTCTCCAGCAGGAGCTTGGTCTTGCGCAGGACGAGAACAAGTTTATGATATCCATAATCTCCCGTCTTACCGAACAGAAGGGACTTGACCTTGTACGCTATGCCCTTGACCGCATCTGCGACGAGAACACTCAGTTCGTCGTTATCGGCACGGGCGACCCTCAGTATGAAAATCTTTTCAGAGAATATGCTTGGAGAATGCCCGACAGGGTTTCCGCAAATATTCTCTTTAACGAGAGCTTTGCCCACAGGGTATATTCCGGTTCTGACGCTGTTCTCGTTCCCAGTATGTTCGAGCCCTGCGGTCTTACACAGCTTATCGCCCTCAGATACGGCACCGTGCCCATTGTCCGTGAGACAGGCGGCTTAAAGGACACCGTTGCTCCCTACAACGAGTATGACGGCACGGGAATCGGCTTCTCATTTGCAAACTACAACGGCGAGGAGCTCCTGAACACCATAAACTATGCAAAGCATATTTTCTATGACTGCCGCAAGGAATGGGATCAAATGGTCCTCAGAGGTATGAAGACCGATTATTCTTGGGTCAATTCCGCAAGAAAATATGAGGAGCTTTATAACAGGCTGTGATCTTACAGAATAAAAATTTTCTTGACAATAATGATTTTTTGTGATATAATAAGCATAATATAAAGGGTGATGAATTTCACCCTTTTGGCTTGGTCTTTT
>CAMBJF010000015.1 GCA_945867875.1 uncultured Ruminococcus sp.
ACACACTGCATATCGTCGGCAGCGTCAGATGTGTATAAGAGACAGGATTGCGACCTCTCTTATCTGAGGGTGGGCACGTTCTGCGGTGCGGAGCTTGAAGAAGTGCCTCCACTCACGGAGATTCATCGTCACCATAATCTCAGTTTTCACGGAATTGGGGAGAATGCTCCGTGCCTCCTCGGGCTTTGCGCCGAGGGAGATAAGCTTTACATAGGAATCCTCAATGCTCTGCATAGTCTCTTTCCATACAGCAAATTTTTCGTCGTCCTCAGCCCAGAAGCAGGGGCGGATAAAGGTAATTTCGCCGCCGAATTTGTCCTTGGAGTAGTTGCAGTAGCGGGTGCTCTCCTGGCTGTAGCTTGCAATGCGGTGACGGACGATCTCGTGAGTAACTCCCCTGTCGCAGACAAATCTCACAGTAATTTTTTCGTGTTCGAGAACGGATTCGTGACCCGATTTAAGTATCATTCCAACGAATTTCTCCGCCGAACCGTCAGTTATCCTGTCCTCGCTCTTGTAGCATACTCTGCCGCAAAGCTCTATATTTCGGAGCATTTCCGCTCCGTCGATCTTTGAGATGATTTCATGATAGGGTGCGATAATTTTCATTAAGATCCTCCTTGATGTACATAACGTTTCCGTCATCGGGAGTATCTTCGGAAACGAGAGTGTAGCCGCAGCTTATACAGCATTTTTCGGCGGCAGTGTTTGATGTGCTGATGTGCATAGCGGCGGTGTTGATGCCCTTTTCGATGAATATTTCCTCCGCAAGACCTATACATTCACGGCTTATGCCCAGCCCCTTGTATTCGGGAGCAATGACCAGCATGGAGATATATCCGCATTCACCGCTTTCAAGACCGCTGAGCTTCACCCAGCCCGCAGGGGCGGAGCCGTAATATACGATGTAATTCTCCTCATCGCCGTCCTCACGCCACTGCTCGAAAGCTTCGTCCCAGTCATCTATATCAAGCTTTCCTGCGCCCAGGTCATCGGGAATCCCCGCACGGTTGTACAGCTCGCAGAGATAGGGCAGGTCGCTTCGTGTCACCTCCGCAAGGCGCACCTTTCGGCTGCAAAGCTCAGTCCTCACCTTTAAAATGGGATATCCCTGCTCATAGGGCTTCACGATAGCGGGATTTTTCGCCGCCTCCGCAAAAATTATGTCCCCGAGACCGTTGTCAAGCTCCTCAACAAGCACGTTAAGGGGCTTTTTGTATAAGTCGGGACAGACCGATGCAATGGAAATGACTCTCGTGCCCCCAAGGTCCATAACTCTGTAGGGCCATATGCGGCAGTCAAAGGGCTTGCAGTCGCCCAGAGTGCAGCCCGTATCGGGGTCAAGAGCGGGACAGATGTAAAGCTCCCGTTCCTCGTCCCAGCAGTCCTCCATATTGAAAACATAGCCCCCGCCATTGCCCCGTGAGACCATTTTCAGGTCGGGGCGCTCTGCGGAAATTTTAGTGTAAAGCTCACGGGTTATAACAGGGGTCTCCCACACGTCATATTTGTCGAAAATGCAGCACATACGGCATTTTGCGCAGGTCTCGTTCGATAAGATATTTTTTAGCATTGGTCATTCTCCTTTTCAGATTTTTCGGGGAATATTACTTTGCTTTCGGGTTACATTAATATAAAAATAAAGCCACAGGCTGATATTACAAAGGAATGATATAAATGAAAATATCTCAGAAGCAGTACGGCGAAATGGTGAAAAAAGCATCGCCGAACTCAAAATGTATGCGTGATGTGCCACTTGCATTTCTCATCGGCGGACTTATCTGCGTCATAGGGCAGGCATTTACCGACCTGTACTCCTACCTCGGCTGCGACGACCGCACCGCAGCGGCATTCTGCACCATAACCCTAGTGTTCCTGTCCGCATTCTTCACAGGACTTGGACTGTACGAAAAGCTTGCCAAATACGGCGGAGCGGGAACCCTCGTGCCGGTAACGGGCTTTGCAAATGCAGTGGCATCGCCTGCGGTGGAGTTCAAATCAGAGGGATATATCCTCGGTCTCGGAGCAAAAATTTTCATCATCGCAGGACCCGTTATCCTCTACGGAACAGCCGCCTCCGTGCTTTATGGGCTCATCTATTTCTTTTTCATCAAATAGGCTTACCTGACAGAAACTCCCACCACAGTGATATTGTCCGTGCTGCCGTTGTCCATCGCCGCATCAATAAGCCTGCGGAGACGCTTCGGCAGGCGCATGGGCATAGCAAGTATCTCCTCAAATTCTCCCGTGGTGATGTAATCGGAAAGACCGTCGCTGCATATGATTATGATGTCGCCTTTTTTTATGCCCCCCTCGATCTCCGTCACGGAGGGGTCGGGGTCATCGGCAATATTGCCCAGAACGGGGAAAATAACATTCCGCTGGGCGTGAGTTTTCTTCTCCTCACCCGTTATCTTGCCCTGGTCAAAGAGCATCTGCACAAGGGACTGGTCGGTGGAGAGCTGCTTTATAACGCCCCCACGGAAGCGGTACATTCGTGAGTCACCCACGTTTATCACATATGCCTTCTCATTTTCGTCCACCGCAAGAGCGCAGAGGGTGGTCTGCATATTGGCAGAGCTGCCATGAGTAATGCCGTAGCGTCTGAGCTTTGAATGAATGGCAAGGAGCTTCGCCTTAAAATCCGTGGTCTTTCTTGGGCGTACAGCGGAAAGAAGGTCGAGAGCCATATATGAGGCTATCTCTCCCGACGCTTCCCCCCCCACGCCGTCGGCAACAGCGGCAATAAACGGCGCATTCACGTCGCTTTCCATCTGAGCCTTTGACAAAACAATTTTATTCACAAGATAAGCGTCCTCATTGTTCTCACGGACAGCTCCCTTGTCGGAAATACCGCAGCAGTAATACAAATCGGACACCTCGGACAGCTATAAAATATACAGTATTATTATACTACATATCCCCCGATTTATCAATAGGTATTTCTCATAAATAAGTGCGCTTCATCAAGGTTTTTCCGTTATCATCATATTGGAGCATATATATTTGTTGCATTTGCACGAAATGACTGTAAAATTCCAATTATTCATTGACAAACAGAGGATAATATTGTAAAATTAGTATGTATCAATATATAGAAAATTCTATGCGGAATGAAGAAATACACATACGGAGGTTTTACATAATGTCTTCCATTAAACTTACAGACCTGATAAGCGTTCAGGTGCTTCAGGAAATACAGGACGGTTTTGCCGAGGTCACAGGAATGGCAGCCCTCACCACAGATGCTGACGGCAACCCTGTTACAAAGGGCAGCAACTTCACCGATTTCTGTATGAAATATACACGCCGCTCCAGAGTTGGCTGCGAAAGATGCGAAAAATGTGACCGTGACGGCGGCAAGCAGACCCACCGTACAGGCAGAGCAGCAGCATATTCATGTCACGGCGGTCTCATGGACTTTGCAGCGCCCATTATGGTTGACGGCGAGTTCATAGGCTCCTTTATCGGCGGTCAGGTGCTTACAGAAAAGCCCGACGAGGCAAAGTTCCGCAAAATTGCAAAAGAGCTTGGTATTGACCCCGATGAATATATTGCAGCTCTCAGAAAGGTAAAGATAGTTCCCAAGGAAAAGGTAGAGGCTGCCGCAAGATTTTTGCATACCATTGCAAAGAACATCTCCTCAATGACATATTCAAGCTATCAGCTTAAGCAGCATAATGAATCCCTTGCAGGAAATATTTCTGCAAATAATGATGTTATAAAGCACGTCAATGAAATAGCAGGCAATTGCATCAACGCAGTCTCCTCTATGGACGAAAAGTTCAGACAGCTTTCCGAGCTTGCTGACAAGTGCGTTTCCGAGGTAAAGACCGCCAGCGATGCCGCAAAGGTAATTCAGGATATCGCAATGAACACCCGTATCCTCGGTTTCAATGCGTCTATCGAGGCATCAAGAGCCAAGGAAAGCGGCAAGGGCTTCGGTGTTATCGCTCAGGAGGTAAGAAGCCTTGCAGAGACATCCAAGAGCTCTGCCGACAAGATCGAGGACAAAATTAAGTCCATCGGTGAGTTCACCTCTCAGATCGACAGCAGTGCCAAGAATGCAGCTGAGCTTGTAGCGGAAGCTGTTTCCGGCATTGAAGAGCTCAAAAGCGTTATCGGCGAAATAGAAGCATAATTTCAGGGCTTTTTATAAGAGACATTGAAAGGAAGTGTTATTATGGATCCTACAGCAATCGCTTCAATGGCAACAAGTATGAAGCAGGCTCAGCTTGCGACTGCGGTCAGCACCGCTATGGTGAAAAAGACACAGGACGTTATGGAAACTCAGGCTCAGGGCATTATCGAAATGGCTCAGAATATGCCTAAGGTCCAGGGACAGATAGGCTCTGTACTTGATGTAAGAGCGTAAACACCAAACAAGCATAAAGCAAAACCGACTGAGAAAATTCTCGGTCGGTTTTTTATTATACTCAACCTATGCGTAATAACAAGTAAAAAATCCCCCTATTCCAAAGAACAGGGGGACATTTCAGCTAAAATCAAACAAGCTCGATAACTGCCATTTCAGCAGCATCGCCACGACGGGGACCGATCTTAACGATTCTGGTGTAACCGCCGTTTACATCAGCGTACTTAGGAGCGATCTCGTCAAAAAGCTTCTTGACAACATCTTCCTTAGTAACGTAAGCAAGAACCTGACGCTTGGAGTTCAGGTCATTAGTCTTAGCGATAGTAATCATTTTTTCAGCCATAGAGCGAACTTCCTTCGCTCTGGTAACTGTAGTTTCAATTCTGCCATTCTCAAGCAGGAATGTAACCATAGCTCTCAGCATAGCCTTTCTATGGTCGCTTGTTCTGCCCAGTTTTCTGGTTCCCGGCATTGTGATTCACTCCTTACCAAATATAGAACGGTTATTCTTCCTCGCTGCTGAGATCGAAGCCCAGAGACTGGAGCTTCTCCTTGACCTCATCGAAAGACTTCTTACCGAGGTTTCTAACCTTCATCATTTCTTCTTCTGATTTGCTGATCAGATCTTCAACTGTATTGATTCCCGCACGCTTCAAGCAGTTAAATGAACGTACTGACAAGTCAAGTTCCTCAATGGTCATCTCAAGGATCTTCTCCTTGCCCTTGTCGTCCTTCTCCACCATCATCTCAGCGGTGATAGAGGACTCATCGGAAAGATTGCTGAATGATTTCAGATGCTCAATGAGGAGATTGGCTGCCTGAGACACAGCTTCCTTAGCGGATACCGTACCATCGGTCCATACCTCAAGGATAAGCTTGTCGTAATCTGTAACCTGACCGAGACGAGTATCCTCGACACGGAAGTTTACCTTCAGTACAGGCGTGTAAATAGAGTCAACAGCGATCACATCGATACCGAGATTGAAAATCTGCTTGTTCTTTTCAGCAGGAACATAGCCCCTGCCTCGGTCAATGGTGATCTCCATATAAAGCTTGGCGTCCTTACCGAGAGTAGCGATGTGCATTTCAGGAACAAGGATATCGACCTCAGAATCGGTCTTGATATCGCCTGCAGTGACTTCGCACTCGTCCTCAGCCTCGATATAGATGGTCTTGGGACCTTCGCCGTAAAGCTTTGCAGTCAGACCTTTAAGGTTAAGAATGATCTCAGTAACGTCTTCCTTAACCCCGGGAATAGTGGATAATTCGTGGTGAACACCGTCGATCTTAACAGATGTGACAGCAACACCCGGAAGCGAGGAGAGCAGTACACGTCTGAGGCTGTTGCCCAGAGTAGTACCATAGCCGCGCTCGAGAGGAGCTAGAACGAACATACCGTAGGTGCCATTAGGCTCCAGCTTGACGGTCTCAATTTCCGGCTTTTCGATTTTTTCAAGCATTAATATAACCCTCCTATAGTCGCATTGTTAGTAAACGTACATATATCTATGCGCCGCCAAAGAGCGGTGCATAGTATATTTAAAGCTATTACTTGGAGTACAGCTCGACGATAAGGTGTGTCTGAGTCTCGTAATCGAGGTCCTCAACAGAAGGCATACGAACAACCTTAGCGGAGAAGTTTGCCTTGTCAGCCTCGAG
Organism: uncultured Ruminococcus sp.; assembly: GCA_945867875.1. Classification (GTDB taxonomy): domain Bacteria; phylum Bacillota; class Clostridia; order Oscillospirales; family Ruminococcaceae; genus Huintestinicola. The sequence continues at coordinate 6,035 of CAMBJF010000015.1, forward strand.
CCAGAGAGGAACTACTCTTGTAGCAGTCTGCTCAACAACATCCTTAAACTTAGTGCTGCTGCGGCTTCCCTCGTAGAGAGCGATGACATCGCCTTCCTTAACGCGATAAGAGGGAATGTTTACACGCTTGCCGTTAACAGTGAAATGTCTGTGTGTAACAAGCTGTCTTGCTTCACGTCTTGTGAGAGCGAGACCCATTCTGTAAACAACGTTATCAAGTCTGGATTCGAGGATAGTGATAAGGTTATCACCGGCCTTGCCCTCCATCTTGGAAGCAATTTCAAAATAGTGGTAGAAGGGCTTCTCAAGTACGCCGTAGATGAACTTCAGCTTCTGCTTTTCCTTGAGCTGCATACCATACTCGGAAACCTTTTTTTTGCTGTTAGCGCCGGGATTTCTCTTGGACTCCTTAGAAACGCCCATAACCATAGGGCTGATGCCCAGATATCTGCATCTCTTGAGGATAGGTTCTTTATTTAAAGCCATTTCAATAACACCTCCTGTAAATTAGACACGTCTTCTCTTGGGAGGACGGCAGCCATTGTGAGGAATAGGAGTAACATCCTTGATGAGTCTTACTTCGAGACCAACGGTCTGAAGAGCTCTGATAGCAGCTTCTCTTCCTGCGCCGGGGCCTTTAACGTAAACCTCAACGGTCTTAAGGCCGTGCTCCATAGCAGCTCTTGCAGCAGTTTCAGCAGCAGTCTGAGCAGCGAAAGGAGTGGACTTCTTGGAACCTCTGAAACCGAGACCGCCTGCAGATGCCCAAGAAAGAGCATTGCCCTGAGTATCGGTGATAGTTACAATAGTATTGTTGAAAGTGGACTGGATATGAACAGCGCCATTTTCAATGTTCTTACGTTCACGACGTCTTCTGATGGTAGTCTTTTTACCTTTTACCTGAGCCATTGTTCAATCCCTCCTTACTTCTTCTTATTAGCGATGGTCTTTACGGGGCCCTTGCGAGTTCTTGCGTTAGTCTTGGTTCTCTGACCTCTTACGGGGAGGCCCTTACGGTGACGAACGCCTCTGTAGCAGCCGATTTCAACCAGACGCTTGATATTAAGAGCAACGTTTCTTCTGAGATCGCCCTCAACCATGAAGTTGTGGTCGATGTAGTCACGGAGCTTAGCAACATCGTCTTCGCTGAGATCCTTTACTCTTGTATCAGGGTTTACACCTGTGTTTGCGAGAATAATTTCCGCAGATTTACGACCGATACCGTAGATATAAGTGAGTCCGATTTCAACTCTCTTATTCTTGGGAAGGTCAACACCGGCAATACGTGCCATTAAAAATACACCTCCGAATAAAATTTGGACTTTCGCCCAGTGTGTTATGGCTATTTTAATCCTTGTTTCAAGCTGGGTAACAGCTACAGCAATCAGCCCTGACGCTGCTTATGCTTAGGATTTTCGCATATGATCATTATTTTGCCTTTTCTTTTGATAACCTTGCACTTTTCGCAGATAGGCTTAACTGAAGGTCTTACTTTCATTATAATTCCTCCTTTGTGAGTGTTGTGCTGAGGGTCTCAGCAGTTAGCGGTGATCCGTATCACTTTGCTCTCCATGTGATCCTGCCCTTGGTAAGGTCATATGGGGACATTTCAACAGTAACCTTGTCGCCGGGAACGATTCTGATATAGTTCATTCTCAGTTTGCCCGATACGTGAGCAAGAATCTTATGTCCGTTAGCAAGCTCAACCTGAAAGTTGGCGTTGGGGAGGGCTTCGATGACGGTACCCTCGATCTCAATAACATCTTCCTTAGACAAGCTGACAGCCTCCTTGGATGTAGTTTCGGTTAATTATCAGGAGCATTGAACTCCATAATAACGCTTCTGAGCTTCTTGTCGGTCAGACTCTCCGTGTCAATAACAGTATTGGTAGGTTTAACGTGTTTTAAGCTTTTCTTTTTAGGAGAAGCGAGCTTACGTTCCTTGCCGTCTGCCACATAAACGAAGCCATCGTCCGTTTTCACCACAACGAGGAATTTGCCATTGTCTCTTCCTGCGCAGCTGCGGACAATTCTGCCGATTAATGCTTCCACATCAGCGTCCCCCTTAAATAATAGTAGGCTTAGTAAGAATTACGGGGCCATCGGACGTGATTGCGACTGTGTGCTCAAAGTGAGCAGAGAGTGAACCCGATTTAGTCAACACGGTCCAGCCATCGGGGAAGTTGTCGAGAACTTCTTCACCTACCGCATTGATCATAGGCTCGATAGCGATAGTCATACCTGCTACCAGTCTCGGACCTCTTCCGGGCTTGCCGAAATTGGGGATCTCGGGAGATTCGTGGAGCTTGGTGCCCACTCCGTGACCGACATACTTTTTGACCACGCCGTATCCATAAGAAGTGACGTGCTCCTCCACAGCGTGGGAGATATCGCCTACACGATTGCCCACAACAGCCTGTTCGATGCCCTTGTAAAGAGCCTCTTCAGTAACACGGAGAAGCTGCTTCGCTTCCTCAGAAACATTACCGACAGCAAACGTATAAGCATTGTCGCCGTTGAATCCGTCAATGACAGCACCTGTGTCAATGCTGACGATATCGCCGTCCTTGATGAATTCGTGCTTGGACGGAATACCGTGGATCACCTTGTTATTTATCGAAATGCAGGCGGAGCCGGGGAATCCTCCGTAACCGAGGAAATTGGGCTTAGCGCCGTTCTTAACGATATAATCGTGAATGATCTTGTCAAGCTCATAGGTTGACATACCCACACGAATGGACTGTCCACCGTAGTGGAGAGCGTTAGCCGAAATTTTTCCGGCTAAACGCATCTTTTCCAGTTCGGATTTTGATTTTACACTGATCATTTTGCGCCTTCTTTAAAAATTCAGGCATTGACCGCTTCAAGAACCAGCTTGGAAGTCTCGGAGACCTCGCTCTGACCGATAACGGTCTTGAGCTTGCCCTTGCTCTTGTAGAAATCAACGAGAGGAGCGGTCGCTTCGTGATAAGTCTTAAGTCTGTCGATAACAGTTTCGGGAGCATCGTCCTTACGCTGAACAGCATTGCCGCCGCACTTATCGCACTTGCCCTCGACCTTTGGAGGGTTAAATTCGATGTGGTAGGTAGCACCGCAGGATTCGCAGACTCTTCTGCCGCCCAGACGAGCCTTGATAGCCTCATCGGGAACGGAGATCTCAATAACCTTGTCGATCTGAACACCCATAGCCTCGAGAGCCTCAGCCTGGGGAACAGTTCTGGGGAAACCGTCGAGAATGAAACCGTTCTTGCAGTCATCTTCAGCGATCCTGTCCTTAAGAATGCCGATAACGACTTCATCGGGAACAAGAGCACCTGCGTCCATAAAGCTCTTAGCCTTGAGACCGCACTCAGTGCCGTTCTTAACAGCAGCTCTGAGGATATTGCCTGTAGAAATCTGGGGAATGTGGAGGGTATTGCTGATAACTTCAGCCTGAGTACCCTTGCCTGCGCCGGGTGCGCCGAGAAGAATAAGATTCATTACATTTCCGCCTTTCTGTCGGTTTATTCATTACTCAAGGAAGCCCTTGTGGTGACGCATCATCATCTGGGATTCAAGAGTTCTGACGGTTTCGAGAGCAACGCTGACGATGATCAGTATCGAAGTACCGCCCATAGAAATGTTCATAGCAGGAACTGCCATATGGAACAGAATGGGGAAGATAGCGATGATACCGAGGCAAACAGCGCCGATGAGAGTGATCTTTGAAAGAACTCTCTGAATGAAATCGCTTGTAGGCTTACCGGGTCTTATACCGGGGATACCGCCGTTGTTCTGACGGAGGTTGTTAGCGATCTCTATAGGATTATACTGCATTGAAACATAGAAATAGTTGAATGCAATAATAAGAACGAAGTAAATAATAGCATACCAGATGCCATTGAAGTTGAAGAAGTTAAGGAATCCGACATAGAAATTCTGCCAGAAGCCCTGAGGGTCAGTGGGTCTCTTGATAAACATTTCAAGGGTCTGAGGAATAGACATAAACGCCATAGCGAAGATGATAGGCATAACGCCGCTCATTGCGATCTTAATGGGAATATGTGTATTCTGACCGCCGTACTGTTTTCTGCCCACAACTCTCTTAGCGTACTGAATGGGGATACGTCTCTCAGCATTGTTCATAAGAACGATGAAAGCGATCATAGCCACATAGATTACCAGTACGAAAAGCGCAGGTGCAAGATACTTGCCGGGGTCGCTCTTAGCGACAGTGAAGATATCCATAATATCGGTGGGGAATCTTGCCACGATACCTGCAAAGAGGATAATGGAGATACCGTTTCCGATACCGCTCTCGTTTACCAGATTTCCAAGGAAAACGATGAGGTTTGAACCTGCGGTGAAAACTGCGATAATAACGATAGCTGCAAAAACTCCGTCAAAGCCCGAGGTATATTCAACAGCTCCCTGGCTTCTCATAGTAAGGTAATATGCATAAGACATTACCAACGAAATAGCAAGGGCAACATAGTTTGTGATCTTCTGCAGCTTTTTCCTTCCCTCTTCGCCCTCTTTCTGAAGACTCTCCAGAGGAGGAAGGGCATAGGTCAGGAGCTGAACGATGATCGAAGCGTTGATATAAGGCTGAATTGAAAGAGCGAAAACAGTTCCTTTAGAAAGTGCACCACCTGACAGCATATCCAGATAACCAAATATGTTGCCGTCCTGCACCATACCCGCAAGAGCGGTAGGAATGAGGAATGGAACGGGAACTGCGCAGCCTAAACGGAAAATAACGATAATGAGTAATGTGTATAAGAGCTTTTTTCTCAGCTCAGGTGTTTTCCAAGCATTGCGCAAGGTCTCGAACACATTACATCACCTCAGCCTTCCCGCCTGCTTTCTCGATTTTTTCCTTAGCGGAAGCGGAAAATGCCGAAGCCTTAACAGTAAGGTTCTTTGTAAGCTCGCCGTTGCCAAGGATCTTAACGCCGTTAGCTGTGTTCTTTACAAGACCGCTTGCTGCGAGAAGCTCAGCGTCAACAACTGTGCCATCAACAAACTTGTCGAGGTCGGAAACATTAACGGTAGAATACTTAGTAGCGAAAATGTTGTTGAATCCTCTCTTAGGGATTCTTCTTGTCATAGGCATCTGACCGCCTTCAAAGCCGGGTCTTACGCCGCCGCCTGAACGTGCATTCTGACCCTTGTGACCCTTGCCGGCAGTCTTGCCGTTACCGGAGCCGTGGCCTCTGCCGATTCTCTTGACGTCCTTAACGGAACCGTCGGCGGGAGAAAGTTCAAATAACTTCATACTAATCGCACCTCCCTGCAATTTAAGCGTTAGTTACATTAATGAGGTGGGCAATCTTTCTGATTTTACCCTGAACAGCAGCATTATCCTGCTGAGTAGTAGTGTCGCCGATTTTTCTAAGACCGAGAGAATGAGCGGTAGCGATCTGGTCTTTTTTACAGCTGTTAAGACTTTTTACAAGCTTAATAGTAACCATTTCAGTCATCCTCCTTAGCCTAAAATTTCCTTAACGGACTTGCCTCTTACAGCAGCAACTTCCTTAGCGCTGCGAAGGCTTGTAAGTCCCTGAAGAGTAGCTCTTACAACGTTGCAAGCATTGTTGGAACGAAGAGACTTAGTTCTGATGTCCTTGATTCCTGCAACCTCGATAACTGCACGAACAGGGCCGCCGGCGATAACACCGGTACCGGGAGCAGCGGGCTTCATAAGAACACGGCCAGCGCCGAATTCGCCGATAACCTCGTGAGGGATTGTTGAGCCTCTGAGTGCGATTTTAGTTAAATTCTTCTTAGCATCCTCGATACCCTTGCGGATAGCGTCAGGAACTTCGCCTGACTTACCGATACCGAAGCCAACAGTGCCGTTGCCGTCGCCGACAACAACGAGAGCGGCAAACTTGAAGATACGACCGCCCTTAACAGTCTTAGAAACTCTGTTAATAGCAACGACCTTTTCGGTAAGTTCAAGGTTTGTAGCGTCTATCTTAGCCAAAAGTATAACCTCCTTTAAAAGTGTATCCGATCATATAGGATCAGAAGTTAAGACCGCCCTGTCTTGCGCCGTCAGCGAGCTGAGCAACTCTGCCGTGGTAAATGTAACCTGCTCTGTCGAAAACAACATCGGTGATACCCTTTTCCTTAGCAGCAGCAGCGATGGCCTCTCCAACCTTGAAAGCGCCGTCCTTGTTGCCGCCGTTGCCCTCGAAGCCCTTGTCCATAGAAGAAGCGCTTGCGAGTGTTACACCTGCAACATCGTCGATAAGCTGAGCGTAGATATGCTTAGAGCTGCGGAAAACGTTGAGTCTGGGGCAAGCTGCTGTACCGCTGATCTTATAACGTACTCTTGCCTGTCTCTTTGCTCTTGCAGCCTTTCTGTTCATCTGCTTAACCATTTTAAATTCAACTCCTTTTCAAACTGGAGAATAGTAGTACTGTACTGTCCCATTCTCTTTCGTATTGAATGAATAAACCGAAGGAAAGAATTACTTCTTACCCTTACCTGCCTTACCTTCCTTGCGGATGATATGCTCGCCGGTGTAGCGGATACCCTTGCCCTTATAAGGCTCAGGAGGTCTCTTCTCTCTGATCTCAGCAGCGAACTGACCAACAGCCTGCTTGTCAATACCGTTAACAACGATCTTAGTAGCAGCAGGAACATCAATAGTGATGCCTTCGATCTCAGGAACGATTACCTGATGGGAGAAACCGAGGTTCATAACAAGGTTCTTGCCCTGCTTCTGAGCTCTGTAACCGATACCCTCGATGTCGAGAGACTTAGAGAAGCCGGTTGTAACGCCTTCAACCATATTGTGAACGAGAGTTCTTGTAAGTCCGTGAAGGGACTTGTGGAGCTTATCCTCGGAAGGACGCTCAACGATGATCTCATTGCCTTCGAGCTTGATGATCATATCCTTGTGGAAAGACTTTGTAAGTGTGCCCTTGGGACCCTTAACAGTAACGGTAGTACCGTCGATCTTAACATCAACGCCTGCGGGAACAGCAATGGGCTTTCTGCCTATTCTTGACATAGCTTTAGTTCCTCCTTACCATACGAATGCAAGGACTTCGCCGCCGACATTGAGCTCTCTTGCCTTCTTGTCAGTCATAACTCCCTTGGAAGTAGACACAATGGCAATACCGAGGCCCTTCATAACCTTGGGCATATCCTCACAGCTGGAGTAAATGCGAAGGCCGGGCTTGGAAACTCTGCGCAGACCGGTGATGACCTGAGATTTATTTTCGCCGTACTTGAGGGTGATTCTGATAACACCCTGCTTGCCGTCGTCGATTATCTGATAGCTCTTGATATAACCTTCATCAACAAGAATCTGAGCGATAGCCTTCTTCATATTGGAAGCGGGCACGTCAACAGTAGCGTGCTTAGCAGTGTTGGCGTTACGGATTCTTGTAAGGATATCAGCAATTGAATCGGTAATTTGCATACCATAACCTCCTTGTTAAAATAAGCGTAATAGCGGGGGGTGAGAGTCAAGCGGAGATTACCAGCTTGCCTTCTTTACGCCGGGGATCTGTCCCTTGTGAGCGAGCTCTCTGAAGCAGATACGGCAAATGCCGAACTTTCTGAGGTAAGCGTGGGGACGTCCGCAGATCTTGCATCTGTTGTAAGCTCTGGTAGAGTACTTAGGAGTTCTCTGCTGCTTGATCTTCATTGAAGTTTTAGCCATTTAATTAAACCTCCCAATTACTTTGCGAAAGGAGCGCCCATAAGCTCGAGCAGCTCTTTTGCTTCTTCGTCGGTATTAGCGGTAGTGATGATGTTGATATCCATACCACGAACCTTATCGATCTTATCATACTCGATCTCAGGGAAAATGAGCTGCTCCTTGATACCTGTGGAGTAGTTTCCTCTTCCGTCGAAAGAGTTGCCGTTGATTCCACGGAAGTCACGAACTCTGGGGAATGCAACATTGAAAAGTCTGTCGAGGAACTCGTACATCTTCTCGCCTCTGAGAGTAACCTTAACGCCGATAGGCATGCCCTCACGGATCTTGAAGTTTGCGACCGACTTCTTAGCACGGCAAACAACAGGCTTCTGACCTGTGATGAGTGCGAGATCGTTCATGATAGCATCGATTACCTTGGAGTTATCCTTAGCCTCGCCTGCACCAACATTGATAACGACCTTGTCGATCTTGGGGATCTGCATAACGCTCTTGTAGCTGAACTTCTTCATAAGTGAGGGAGCTACTGTGCTGACATATAATTCCTTAAGATTTGCTGCCATTGTAGGTAACTCCTTTCATTAATATGCTTTGCCGCAGTCTGCATGCTTGCAAACTCTGGACTTTGTGCCGTCAGCCTCGATCTTGTGGCCAAGTCTTGTGGGCTTGCCGCAGTGAGGGCAAACAGCCATAACCTTAGAAGCGTAGAGGGGAGCTTCGCACTTTACGATGCCGCCCTGCTGACCCATCTGACGGGGCTTAACGTGCTTTGTAACAATGTTAAGGCCTTCAACGATGACCTTCTGCTCCTTGGGAGAAACCTCAAGGACCTTGCCCTTCTTACCCTTGTCCTTACCGGAAAGGATAACAACAGTGTCGCCTGTTTTAACGTGTAACTTCTTATTCATCTTGGGGCACCTCCATTAAAGAACCTCGGGAGCGAGGGACAGGATCTTCATGTAATCCTTGTCACGGAGCTCTCTTGCAACAGGTCCAAAAATACGGGTTCCTCTGGGGTTCTTGTCCTCCTTGATGATAACTGCTGCGTTCTCATCGAAACGAATGTAGGTACCATCTTCTCTGCGGAGGCCCTTAGCGGAACGAACGATAACTGCCTTTACAACGTCGCCCTTCTTAACAACGCCGCCTGGTGTTGCTTTTTTAACGGAAGCAACAACAACATCGCCGATATTAGCATATCTTCTGCGTGTACCACCGAGAACTCTGATGCACATAAGCTCCTTGGCACCTGTGTTATCAGCGACCTTTAAATAAGTCTGCATCTGTATCACAGCGCATTAACTCCTTCCTTAACAGCGAAATACGGCATTAGGCAGGATAAACCTGCCTGATACCGGAAATCACAATTGAATTGATATTATTATTTCAACGCTGCCGTGTGTATCGCAAATCGAGTCATCTGCCTAAACATCGGCAACATCAAATATTATACCACGCCGAAACTCATTTGTCAATACCTTTTTAGAATATTTCCAAAAAAATTCCGTTCGGATAAAAGCTTACCTCAAAGCTAAATTACTTAGCCTTTTCGATAACCTCAACAAGTCTCCATCTCTTGTCCTTGGAAAGAGGACGAGTTTCCATGATCTCAACTCTGTCGCCGATATTGCAGATGTTCTGCTCATCGTGAGCCTTGAGCTTGATGGTTCTCTTGATGATCTTCTTGTAAAGGGGGTGCTTTACATTATCCTGAATTGCAACAACGATTGTCTTGTCCATCTTATTGGAAACAACCTTGCCGACTCTTGTTTTTCTAAGATTTCTTTCAGCCATTAGAATGTCCTCCCTTACTTAGCAGACTGCTCACGCAGAACAGTCTTAATGCGGGCAATGTCCTTCTTGACAGCCTTTAAACGTGCAGGATTATCAAGCTGATTAACAGTGTGCTGGAAACGAAGAGCGAAAAGCTCCTTCTTGAGATCAACGAGCTTGTTCTCCAGCTCCTGAGCAGTCATATCTCTGATTTCTGAAGCCTTCATTATTCGCTCGCCTCCTCTTCCTTAGCTACAAACTTGCACTTGATAGGGAGCTTGTGCATAGCGAGACGCATAGCCTCTCTTGCAGTCTCCTCGGGAACGCCGGCGATCTCAAAAAGAACTCTGCCGGGCTTTACAACAGCAACCCAGTATTCGGGAGAACCTTTACCGGAACCCATTCGGGTTTCAGCAGGCTTCTCAGTGATGGGCTTGTCGGGGAAAATCTTGATCCAAACCTGACCGCCACGCTTGATGTAACGTGTCATAGCGATACGGGCAGCCTCGATCTGATTTGATGTGATCCAAGCGGGCTCAAGAGCCTGAAGACCGTACTCACCGTTGGAGACCTTGTTGCCTCTGAGTGCCTTACCGGTCATTCTGCCTCTCTGAACTCTTCTGTACTTAACTCTCTTTGGAAGCAGCATTATGCATTACCTCCTTCGTTCTTGTTAGCGCGGGGTCTGTAACCGCCCTCACGTCTCTTGCCGTCATTATTGCGGCGCTTTCTCTCAGGCTTTTCAGCAGGAGCCTTGTTTACTCTTGCAGCAGAAGCCTCACCCTTAAGAACTTCGCCCTTGTAGATCCAAACCTTGATGCCGAGACGGCCGTAGGTTGTGTGAGCCTCAGCGAAGCCATAGTCGATGTCAGCACGGATAGTCTGAAGGGGAATAGTACCCTCGTGGTAGGTCTCGGATCTTGCGATCTCGGCACCTGCAAGACGACCGCCGCATCTAACCTTGATACCCTTAGCACCGAGCTTCATAGCACGGCCGATAGCCTGCTTCATAGCTCTTCTGTAGGATACACGGTTTTCGAGCTGAGCAGCAATGTTCTCAGCAACGAGAGTAGCGTCGAGATCAGGCTGCTTAACCTCAACAATGTTGATGTAAACAGACTTGCCCATCATCTTCTCAACAGAGAGACGGAGCTTCTCGATATTTTCACCGCCTCGACCGATAACAATACCGGGCTTAGCGCAGTAAACGTGGATTCTAACCTTGCCGGCGAATCTTTCAATTTCAACCTTGGGAACGCCTGCGTCTTTAAGGCTGTTCTTTATAAAATTACGAACGTTGTAGTCCTCAACAAGAGTGTCGCCGAAAGCGGCCTTGTTTGCAAACCAACGGGAATCCCAGTCCTTGATAACGCCGACACGAAGGCCGTGGGGATTAACTTTCTGTCCCATAATTTACCTCCTCTTTCGACTTATTCTTTTTCAGCTACAACGAGAGTAACGTTGGAAGTTCTCTTGTTGATGCGGAAAGCTCTGCCATGTGAACGAGGCATAATGCGCTTCATAATAGGTCCGGGGCAAACGAAGCACTCGGAAACGATAAGGTTCTCCTTATTGAGACCGTAGTTGTTCTCAGCGTTTGCGATCGCAGACTTCAGAAGCTTCTCCAGGTATTCACAGGCAGACTTGGGTGTGTACTTTAAAATCGCCATAGCGGTCTCAACGTCCTTACCTCTGATAAGGTCGAGAACGATCTGAACCTTTCTGGGTGCGATACGAGCATTTGTAAGATGTGCTCTTGCTTCCATTAAAATCTTCTCCTCTCTGCCTTACTTGCCGTTGTTGGATGTCTTGGAGCCTGCGTGGCCCTTGAATGTTCTTGTAGGTGCGAACTCACCGAGCTTGTGACCTACCATATCCTCAGTAACATAAACGGGAACGTGCTTTCTGCCGTCGTGAACAGCGAAAGTGTGTCCTACGAAATCAGGGAAAATTGTTGAGGATCTGCTCCAGGTCTTGAGGACCTTCTTTTCGCCTGCCTCGTTCATAGCAATAACTCTCTTTAAAAGGACTTCCTGAACGTAAGGTCCCTTCTTGATACTTCTGCTCATTGGTTTTCCTCCCCTCTCAGATGTTTAGAGGCAAGATAGTGTTGATTTTGTCACGAAGACAAAATCAACAATTCTCCTCTTTACGAATCCTATGAGTATAATAAAATATTTTGAAGTGCGATGGAATGGTTCCGAATTACTTACCGTTTCTTCTCTTAACGATAAACTTGTCGGAACGGTTGTGGTTAGCTCTGGTCTTGTAGCCGAGAGCGGGCTTGCCCCAAGGAGTAACAGGTCCGGGACGACCAACAGGGGACTTACCTTCACCACCACCGTGGGGGTGGTCGCAGGGGTTCATTACAGAACCTCTAACAGTAGGTCTGATGCCCTTGTGACGGGTGCGTCCTGCCTTACCGAGGTTAACATTTTCGTGATCGATATTGCCTACCTGACCGATAGTAGCCATGCAGCCAACTGCGATCTTTCTCATCTCACCGGAAGGAAGTCTTACGAGAGCATAATCCTCTTCCTTACCCATAAGCTGAGCCATGTTGCCGGCAGATCTAACGAGCTGAGCGCCCTTGCCGGGATAAAGCTCAAGGTTGTGGATGAAGGTACCAACAGGGATATCACCGAGCTTAAGAGCATTACCGGGCTTGATATCAGCGTCAGAACCTGCTCTGATAACGTCGCCTACCTTAAGACCGTAGGGAGCGATGATATATCTCTTCTCGCCGTCCTCGTACTGAACGAGAGCGATGAATGCGCTTCTGTTGGGATCGTACTCAAGAGTCATAACAGTAGCGTTCATGCCCTGCTTGTCTCTCTTGAAATCGATAATTCTGTATTTTTTTCTGTTTCCGCCGCCTCTGTGACGAACAGTGATACGACCGTAGCTGTTTCTTCCTGCCTTCTTATCGAGAGGAGCGAGGAGGCTCTTTTCGGGAGCGACCTTAGAAAGCTCGCTGTAGTCGGTAACAGTCATCTGACGTCTTGAAGGGGACGTAGGCTTATATGACTTGATAGCCATTGTGATTTCAACTCCTTAAAGTGGTTTTGCGAAGGGAAATACCCTCCATACATTCCGTTTCGGGAAAACGGTTATCCGAATCTCTCGGATTACATCATACCATCAAAGAATTCGATGGTCTTGGAGCCCTCAGCGAGAGTAACGATAGCCTTTTTCCAAGAAGGAGTAACGCCTCTGCTCAGCCCAACTCTCTTAGCTCTGCCTCTCACGTTCATAGTGTTAACGCTTGCGACCTGAACGCCGAAAAGCTCTTCAACTGCCTTAGCGATCTCGATCTTGTTAGCGTTCTTGGCAACCTTAAAAGTGTACTTGTTTTCCTGCAGACCGCCCATGCTCTTTTCAGTGATGATGGGCTTAATGATGATGTCCTGTGCAGTCATTATGCATACACCTCCTCAATCTTTGCAACTGCGTCCTTGACAACAACGAACTTGTCGTAGTTGAGGATATCGTAAACATTGATTGTGTTTACGAGAGCAGTCTTAACGCCGGGGATATTGGCAGCACTCTTGATAACCTTGGCATCAACCTCGGGCATAACGATAAGAGTCTTGCCCTGAGCGCCAACAGCGCCGAGCATCTTTACCATATCCTTGGTCTTGTAATCATTCATAGTGATATTGTCGAGAACGATCATATCACCGGAGAGAACCTTAGAAGAAAGAGCAGACTTCATAGCAAGTCTCTTGAGCTTCTTGTTTACAGTGAAACGATAGGTTCTGGGCTTGGGGCCGAGTGCAATACCGCCGTGTGTCCACTGGGGAGCTCTTGTGGAGCCCTGTCTTGCGTGGCCTGTACCCTTCTGTCTCCAGGGCTTTCTTCCGCCGCCGCTTACCTCAGTACGGGTAAGAGTGGACTGTGTGCCCTGTCTCTGGTTTGCAAGGTAGTTTACAACCATTGTGTGCATAGCAGGAACATTGGGAGTAATACCGAAAATTGCATCTGACAGCTCAATGGTGGAAACCTCTTTACCTGTCATATCCATAACTTTAATATTAGGCATTATCGCTTCCTCCTTCCATTAAGCTTTCTTAACGCAGTCAACGATAGTAACGATGCCGTTCTTAGGACCGGGGATAGCACCCTTAACTGCGATAAGATTGTTTTCAACGTCGATCTTTACGATCTCGAGGTTCTGAACAGTAACCTTTTCAGCGCCCATGTGACCGGGGAGAGCCTTACCCTTGAAGATTCTTGAAGGGGAAGAGCACGCACCCATAGAACCGGCCTGTCTTGCAACAGGACCTGTACCGTGAGTTTCCTTCAGTCTGTGGTTGTTGTTTCTCTTGATAGTACCCTGGAAGCCCTTACCCTTGGAAGTACCGCAGACATCAACGATGTCGCCTACCTCAAAAGTATCAGCCTTGAGTACATCGCCCACATTGAGAGACTCAGCATTGTCGAGTCTGAACTCCTTGAGGGTTCTCTTGAGAGCAACGTCAGCCTTAGCAAAGTGACCCTTTACAGGCTTGTTGACGAGCTTCTCCCTTACGTCGCCGAAACCGCACTGAACTGCGCTGTAGCCGTCGTTTTCAACGGTTTTCTTCTGAACTACTACGCAGGGACCGGCTTCAACAACGGTAACAGGAATAACCTTTCCTGCCTCATCGAAAATCTGTGTCATACCGATTTTCTTACCGATGATTGCCTTTGTCATATTTTTTCCTCCCTATAGGTTATTGGTTGGCGCTTTGCCAACATTGACCCCACATTTCCTGACATCTTTTCGTATAAACGAAGGAAATCGGATTACTTAATTTCCATTACGATGTCAACGCCTGCGGGAAGCTCAAGACCCTGAAGAGCCTCGGTAGTCTTAGCAGTAGGTCTGAGAACGTCGATAAGCCTCTTGTGAGTTCTCATCTCGAACTGCTCACGGCTATCCTTGTCCTTGTGTACAGCACGGAGAATAGTGATGATCTCCTTGTCTGTAGGAAGGGGGATAGGACCGGAAACTCTTGCACCGCTGCGCTTAGCCGCATCAACAATTTTAGCTGCTGCTGCGTCAACTACAGCGTGATCATAACCCTTGATCTTGATTCTGATTTTTTCATTGACTGCCATTAAAATCGCCTCCTGAAATTATTTAAAGATGGGGGACGAGTTTGCAACACCCAATATTTATCTGTATCCGCACACGCCGTATGTTCATCACACGCCGCCGTGTGTTTCGTGATAAACGACATAAAAAATCCCGAAAACACATAATATGTTTCGGGTTGCCGCAAGCACACAAATGCTCACCTACAGATATAGTTACCTGTGGTTTGAGACACTAACTGTGTTCGGTATTACAGCCGCCCGGTTTCAAATCGGACATACTCTGCGGAAATTCCCTTACAAACCGTAAGCAACCTTCCGCTTCATCGCATATCATTCGCAGTCACGCAAGTAGTATTATAACATACTTTTCCGTGGTTTGCAAGCATTTTGCAGGATCATATATGCAGAATTTTGCGGATTTTATCAAACATATTTTGTGCACATCTTACAAAGTGCATATCAATACATCATTTCGCCGTTCTCATCGACCTTTAATCCCACAAATCCCTCAAGGTTATACCCCATAAACATTGCTTCAATATTTTTCCCGAATCTTTCCTTGATTATTCCGTCGTCAACAAGGCTCAGATATGCATTCATCACGCACTGATAGTATTTTGTCACAGCAGTGCAGTCCATATCGCCGTAGCCCTTGAAATCGCACCACATCTCCACCGAGCCGTCCACCGCAGAATTATCGTTCACACAGGCAAAGCGGAACTTCTTCCAGTCATCGGGACTATTGCCCTTTTCTTTCAGCTGCTTTTCGGTGTTGTAGCCGATATATCCGTCTCCCCCGTCAAGTGAAAAAGCAAGGGAACATATGCCGTTGTCGCACATCTCGTTTATCTCGTCGGCTATCCATTTTTTCAGTGAAAAGATAAGCGCCTTGTCATATTCGTCCTCAGGCTCACAGCCGAACCTTTCAATTATTTCAGCAGTTTTCATCGCCGCACCTCATTTATAAAAACGGCTGCCGCACTACGCAGCAGCCGTTACAGATCATCTCAATTAATATGCCTTGCCCCAGTAAACCATATACTTGGCAGGCTTGCCGCAGCATACGCACTTGTCGGAAAGCTGCTCCTGGTCGAAAGGAATGCATCTTGAACCAACGCCTGTCTTTTCCTTTACCTCGTCCTCGCAGGCTTCCTCGCCGCACCACATAGCCTTGATAAATCCGTCGCCGTTCTTTTCGAGAGCTTCGGTTATCTCGTCCATTGTCACGCAGGAATATGTGCGTCTCTCACGGTTTTCGAGAGCCGCCTGATAAAGCCCGTCGTGGACTTCCTTGAGCTTGGTCTTGACAGTCTCAGCAAGTCCCTCAAGGGAAACAAAGCTCTTCTCTCTGTTGTGACGGGTAACGATAACGCACTGATTCTGCTCAATGTCCTTGGGACCAATCTCAATACGTACAGGAACACCCTTCATCTCATACTCGGCAAACTTCCAGCCGGGGCTGTTGTCGCTGTCATCGACCTTCACACGGATACCCGCAGCCTTAAGAGCCTCGGCAACCTCATTAGCCTTTTCAAGAACGCCCTCCTTGAACTGCTGAATGGGCACGATAACTGCCTGAATGGGAGCGACCGCAGGAGGAAGAACAAGACCGTTGTTGTCGCCGTGGGTCATAATAACAGCACCGATAAGACGTGTTGTAACGCCCCAAGAGGTCTGATGAGGATAAACCTTCTTGTTGTCCTTGTCGGTGTACATAATGTCGAAAGCCTTTGCAAAGCCGTCGCCGAAGTAGTGAGACGTACCTGCCTGAAGAGCCTTACCGTCGTGCATAAGAGCTTCAATGGCATATGTGGAAACAGCGCCCGCAAACTTGTCGCTCTCAGTCTTTCTGCCTTTTACAACAGGCATAGCAAGGCTTTCCTCGCAGAACTGCGCATACACGTTCAGCATACGCTCAGTCTCCGCAATAGCCTCCTCAGCAGTAGCGTGAATGGTGTGACCCTCCTGCCAGAGGAACTCTCTTGAACGGAGGAAAGGACGGGTGGTCTTTTCCCATCTTACAACGCTTACCCACTGATTGTACAGCTTGGGCAGGTCTCTGTAAGAATGAATGATATTTGAGTAATGCTCGCAGAAAAGTGTTTCGGAGGTGGGGCGGACACAAAGTCTGTCCTCCAGCTTCTCGCTGCCGCCGTGAGTTACCCAAGCAACCTCGGGAGCGAAGCCCTCAACGTGATCCTTTTCCTTCTGCAAAAGGCTCTCGGGAATGAACATAGGCATACAAACATTCTCGTGGCCTGTAGCCTTGAACATACCGTCAAGTATGCGCTGGATATTCTCCCAGATAGCATAGCCGTAGGGTCTTATTACCATACAGCCCTTAACGCTTGTGTATTCTGTAAGCTCAGCTTTCTTGCATATGTCGGTGTACCACTTTGCAAAATCCTCGTCCATAGAGGTAATGGCGTCCACCATTTTCTTGTTATCCTTTGCCATATCGGTAAAACTCCTTTATTTATAGATGTATTGTAACGGAAACCTCCGCAAATAGGTCAGTGTTTAAAAAATATCCCGCACCCTTTCGGGAAACAGCCCTGCAAAAAATATCATAAACATAAAAAGCCGCCTCCTCCGTGAATAAATACAGTATTATTATATCACACCCGCAGATTTATTGCAAGAGTTTTCCGAAATTTTGCATATTCCGTGTGTCCTTGACATTTTGACGGTTTGAGATTATAATTATAAAAACATTATTTGCTTTGACCCTACCGACAAACCTGTTACTGTTTGTCAAGCCTTTTTTAGAAAAAATTGAAAAGAAAATT
>CAMBJF010000016.1 GCA_945867875.1 uncultured Ruminococcus sp.
CAAAAACAGCATCAGAAAGCAATAAAAAAACGGTCAGCCATTTGGCTGACCGTCTGCATATAAGGATATATGTTATCTCTTGTTTATCATATTGAAAAATTCGCTGTAATCCTCGTCAATGGAAGTTTTCTTTGCGGGGGCAGCAGCTGATGCGGAGGGAACCTTTTCAACATTGGGAGCAGCCTCAGCGGGAGCTTCTTCCTCAGGCTTTTCAGCGTCAATGTCATCATTGAAAGCGGAAGCGATAACGGTTATATTTATTTCGTCCTTCATATTTTCATCGAAGGAAGTACCGAAGATCATATTTACATCGGGATCGGCAGCCTCGGAAATAAGTCTTGTAGCGGTGTTGATGTCGCTTGCAAGAGCATCTTCGCTCATAACGATGTTAACAAGGAGACGTGTAGCACCGGAAATAGATGTCTCGAGAAGAGGACTGGAGATGACCTGCTTAGCAGCCTCGGCAGCCTTATCCTTGCCGGAGCCGTGACCGATAGCCATATGAGCATAGCCTGCGTCCTTCATAGTGGTCTTTACATCGGCAAAGTCAAGGTTGATGTCGCCCTCAACAGTGATAAGCTCTGCAATGGACTTAACGCCCACCTTGAGGATATTGTCTGCAAGAGCAAAGGACTCTCTCATAGTGAGCTCTTTTTCGGAGCTCTGGAGGAGACGCTCGTTGGGGATAACGATAAGGGAGTCAACGTGCTTCTTAAGCTCTGCGATACCTGCCTCAGCCTGACGCATCTTTGCTTTCTGCTCGAACTCAAAGGGCTTTGTAACAACGGCAACAGTGAGGATACCAAGCTCCTGAGCGATCTCCGCAACGATGGGAGCTGCACCTGTACCTGTTCCGCCGCCCATACCTGCTGCGATGAATACCATATCAGAGCCGCTGAGTGCAGCCTTGATCTCGTCTCTGTTTTCTTCTGCGCTGCTTGCACCGACCTCGGGCTTTGCACCTGCGCCCTTGCCGTTTGTAAGCTTAACGCCTATCTGGACCTTGGTTTCAGCCTTTGAAGAATTGAGTGCTCTTGCATCAGTGTTGACAGTGATGTACTCAACTCCCTTTATTCCTTCGTCAACCATTCGGTTAACGGCGTTTCCGCCGCCTCCGCCTACGCCGACTACCTTTATTACCTCATCATAGGTATTTTTCTCGGTATCAACTACGATCGCCATTTTACTTCCTCCTGTAACATATATGTAAATGCAGATTATCAAACTATTATACAATTTATATTGTATCACAAACACCGAATGATTTCAAGTGATTTTCTCAAAAAAATCAGTCTTGCACAAAAAATTGATAAACAGCACTCCGTTTTGCTCACATCTAACAATTTGAGATGAAAATTATTCCATCGACTGAACAGGAGCGGACGTTTCGGCAGATGTTTCTGTTGAACTTTCGTCCCCCGCAGTCTCCGCAGCGTTTCTCAGCTCCATATTTTCCCCGTATATCCTTGCGTTGTTTTCAAGGCTTTCCTTGTCAAGGAACGAAGCTCCCGAGGAATCGGAAAGGATAGTGAGAACGCCTTCAGTCTTTTCACCGATCTTGGTCCTGATTATCTCCTCGGAGAATTTCATCTTGTATTCAAGGTCGTTTATGGAGCCTATCTTCACGGTAATTCTTCCGTCATATGTATAGCTTATTTCCGAGCGGTCGGTGACGTCAACGGAAGTAATATTTTCCGAGCCGTTTTCCGCAAAATATTCCATAAGCTTCTTCACAGCATTGTCCTTGTGCTCATCGGAGGATTTAAACATCGCTCCGGGGATAAGGTCGGGCATAGGGTCAGTACCCATAAAATCCAGCAGTCCTGCCTTTTCCTCCTGTATCTTGTCGAGCACCTTTCCGCCGCCGCTTATGAGCAGTATGTAGTCATCACATACAAAATTCGCAGCGGGAACGCTTGCCTCAACGGTTATCACAAGAGTGCTTGGAAATGACCTTGTGACCTTGGCATTTTCTATGTAGACAAGGCGGCTCTCGATCTGAGCGGCGCATTTGTCGGTAGATGTGCGGACGAGATTATCCCCCGCCTTGATGCCGCTTGCCTCGATTATCTCATCGGCAGTGTAGTTTGAAGCACCCGAAACGGTGATGTTTTCAACGTTGAAAAAAACGGTGGTTGACAGCAGCAGGAACACCGCTGCCGCAAATAAAAAGACAAGTATGCCTGTTGCACTGTTGTTTTTCTTTTTTTTGCGAGTGTAGCTCAAGCTTTATACTTCCTTTCGGATCTCTTATAATTAAGGCAGCTTTTCCGCTTCACGGCGTATTTTTGCGCCCGCAGCGGTCAGTACCCGTTCAATTTCCTCATAGCCTCGGTCGATGTAATTCACATTCGATATCTCAGATACGCCCTCAGCGCCCAGAGCAGCGCACACAAGTGCCGCACCGCCCCTCAGGTCGGGAGCCTCCGCCACTGTGCCGTAAAGCCGTGGCACGCCTGTGACCACAGCCACCTTGCCCTCTGCCCTGATATCAGCGCCCATTCTGCAAAGTGCATCGGTGTGACGGTATCTGTTTTCAAAGATGTTTTCGACGAATACGGTAGTTCCCTCAGCCGTGCATAAGGGTGCCATAAGAATGGCTTGTGCATCGGTGGGGAAGCCGGGATAAACCATTGTCCGTATGGTGTCCGCAGCCCTCAGCCTGCCCTTTCGGTATATGTAAATGTTGCTGCCGAAAACCTTAAGCCTGCACCCTGCCTGCTCAAAAACGGGCAGCACCGCTTCAAGATGAGCGGGAGCGCAGTCCCTTATAAGCAGCTCTCCCCCTGCGCAGGCAGCACAGGAAAGATAGGTGGCAGCAGCTATTCTGTCGGGTATTATCTCAAAGGCTTCGTCGGGAGCGGTCAGCTTTTTTACGCCCTCAATGGCTATACGTCCGCCGCCGTCGCCGCTTATCTTAGCGCCGCAGGCTCTGAGAAAATCCGCAAGGCAGCATATCTCAGGCTCTCTTGCAGCGTTTGATATGACCGTTTCGCCTTCTGCGCAGACGGCCGCAAGCATAATATTTTCCGTTGCCCCCACCGATGGGAATGACAGTGAATGCCTGCACCCTTTCAGCCCGTCGGGAGCGGAGCAGCTTATAACTCCGTGTTCATCGGAAATTATGCCCCCCATTTTCCTCATAGCGGAGATGTGCATATCAATGGGACGGGGACCTAAGTTGCAGCCTCCCGGGTAGCACAGAGTGCATTTGCCCGTTCTGCCAAGGAGCGCACCCATAAATATAATGGAGGAGCGCATAGCTTTCATAAGATAACAGCTTATCTCATCGGAGGAAAGCCCGGTGCAGTCGGCAGTCAGGCTGTTTCCCTCGGTTTTTACTTTAGCGCCCAGTGCCGAAAGAATCCGAGCCGAAGCGTATCTGTCGGAAATGCAGGGGCAGTTTTTCAGATGAACAGTCCCTTCGCAGAGTATGCAGGCAGCAAGGACGGGCAGCACCGCATTTTTCGCTCCTTGGGTCATGATCTCCCCGAAAAGGGGTGTTCCACCCTCGATCACCAGCTTCTGCATATCCGAGTCTCCTTTACAGCGTTATAGTTGTTCTATAAAGCTATAATATGCGGATATTTTCGGTTGGTGATTAATGTATTACTTTGCTGTAAGCTCGGAAATAACGCTCCATATCCTGTCGGGAGTGTCGGTGATGCACTGTTCATGAGCCTTTCTTGACAGGTCACTCAGTGCCTTGGGGTCAGCTGTAAGCTCGCTTACCTTTTTGATGATAAGCTCATCGGTAAGGTCTTTTTGCTCAATTACAACGGCAGCCCCTGCTTTTCCAAGCACCATTGCATTGTGATACTGATGATTTCCCGCAACCACAGGGGAGGGGATAAGCACAGAGGCTCTGCCCATAGCTTCAAGCTCGCTTATTGCGGAAGCTCCGCTGCGGCAGATGATAAGGTCTGCTGCGGCTGTGCACACGTCCATATTGTATATGTATTCCTTGACGATAAGAGCGGGGTCGCTGTCGGGATATATGCCCAGCTCCGCAAGGCGCTTTTCAAAGGTATCGTGACCCATTTTTCCGTAGCTGTGGATATGGGTGATGTTTGCACCCGATTCCTTTTCCCACTTCATAAGGGCAATGGCGGAATCGTTTATTGCTCCCGCACCGAGACTTCCACCCCAGGAGAATATACATACAGCATTTTCATCAAGACCAAGCTGCTTTTTTGCCTCCACCCTGCTGAGAGAGCCGTCAAAGCCCTTTCTTACGGGGAGACCTGTCTTAACATATGTAACGCCCTTGTCGAAATATTCAGCAGCTTCCTTCATTGTGAGCATAACCTTGTCCACCCTTTTGGAAAGTATCCTTGTGGTGACGCCGGGGTATGCGTTCTGCTCGTGAATGGCGGTGGGAATGCCCATTTTTGCGGCTTCAAGCACGATAGGACCGCTTACATATCCCCCTGTGCCGATAACGATATCAGGTTCAAAGCCCTTTATTATCTTCTTTGCAGTGTGACCTGCTGTGGTGAGATATGCCGCAGCCTTTACGTTGCGGACAATATTCTTGGGGGTTATTTTTCTCTGAAATCCGCTTACCTTAATGGGGGCAAAGGGAATGTTCTCCTTTGGAACAAGCTTTGACTCCATACCGTTTGGAGTGCCCGCATAGAGAAATTCCGCATCGGGGCAGTGATCTTTGATTATCGAGATTATGGCGAGGGCAGGGTTTATGTGACCTGCTGTTCCTCCGCCTGCAAGAAGTACCTTCATCTGGAAAATACAGTCCTTTCCTGTTGACGGCTTATCTGCCGCCCTTGTTTACACGGCGCACCTTTGCGTTTGCGCCGAGAGTCTTTTTCGCCTCCGCCACCTGTTTCCTTTCAAGCTCCGCCGCAGCGTCGTCCGCATCGGGCCGTTCCTTTGAGGGGATAGACTGGCGTGAAATATTCAGCACTATTCCCATTTGTGCCAGCTGCATTATAAGCGCCGAGCCGCCGTAGCTGAAAAACGGCAGTGAGATTCCCGTGTTGGGAATGGTGTTTGTAACAACGGCAATATTGAGCATTGCCTGGAGACCTATCTGAATGACAAGTCCCGAAGCAAGAAGCATACCGAATTTGTCGGGTGCATTTCCCGCAATTGAGAAGCCTCTGAAAACGAGGAGCAGGAAGAGTATTATCACAACAGCCGCACCGAAAAAGCCCAGCTCTTCGCATACGATAGAGAACACGAAGTCGTTTTTCGACTCGGGGAGATATAAGAATTTCTGCCTTGAATTTCCAAGTCCCAGTCCGAAAACATTACCCGAGCCTATGGCGATGAGTGAATTTCTCGTCTGCCAAGCAATTTGCTTGTTCTCAGGTTCAAAGGTGTAGAGCCAGCTGATGATTCTTTCGTTGATGTAGTCGAATTTTCCCGACTGATAAAGAATAAATACCAGTACCGCAAAACCCGCAAGACCCGCTATGCACATCGGCACAAAGTATTTAAGATTGCAGCCGCCAAGGAAAAGCATAGCGATAGCGATAGCGCAGATGATGATAGTAGCGGAAAGATGTCTCTGAGCAAGTGTCAGACCCGCAACGAGGACGAGAATGCCAAGATAGGGCATAACCCCGTATTTTAAGGAGTTCATCTTGCTGTGGTTTGCGGACATCATATTTGCATAGAGCATAATAAGAGCAAGCTTCATAAGCTCCGAGGGCTGGAAACTGAAAACTCTCAGGTTTATCCAGCGGTTGGCCTCGGCTGTGGAAAGACCCACTCCGGGGATATGCACCACAAGCATCAGTATCACGCACAGAACGAAAAATCCCAGATTTATAGCGGGGTTTCTCAGAATGTGGTAATCAAATCTCTTGCTTGCAATGACCATCATTAGGACAAGTCCTGCAACAGCCATTACGAGCTGGTGCTTGAAGTAGTAGTCGGGGGCAACATTGTCCTTTATCGCCCAGGCATAGCTTGCGGAGTACATCATAATAACGCCGAAAACCAGCAATACGAGAATGATTATCATAAAGGGAATGTCAATTTCGCCGATGCGTATTTTGCTTAGATATTCCGATTTTGGCATAAGTCGCTTAAAAAACGCCTTGTTGTTGGGGAGAAATGCTTTTTTGTCGGCACGCTTTTGCTTCTTGCTTTTTTCGGGCATTTTCCGTACTCCTTTCCTTTTATATTAAAACATTTGATTACTTTAAGTACACGTTAAAAAGGACATTTCCCAGTATTCCGCAGATAAGACCCACTGCGGAGAATGTAATGACTATTTTATATTCGGAGAAGCCGCACATCTCAAAATGATGATGAATGGGGGACATTTTGAAGATACGCTTGCCTGTGGTCTTGAAGCTTATTACCTGAAGCACAACGGAAAGCGCTTCGCAGATGTAAACAATAGCCATAAGTGCAAGGAGCAGGTGCTGATGAGTGATAAAGCCCATTGCGCAGACGCAGCCGCCCAAAAACATCGAGCCTGTGTCGCCCATAAATACCTTTGCGGGGTTAAGGTTCCATACGAGGAAGCCCATACAGCCTCCAGCAAGAGCGGCGGCGAATATGGAATATTCGTTCATACCCATAGCGGAGTATATTGCCAGCCAGCAAATAGCGAAAACAGCCGTTACCGTTCCGCAAAGGCCGTCAACGCCGTCGGTGAGATTTACCGCATTTGTAAGGAAAATGAGGTAGAGCACCATTATGGGATAATAGAAAATGCCGAAGTTGACAGCACCCACAAAGGGGAAAATTATCTCAGTGGAGGTGTCGCCAAGGAGATAGAGCACCGCAAGAAATGCAGATGTGACAACAAGCTGCATCGCCATTTTCTGCTTTGCCTTAAGTCCGAGATTCTGCTTTTTTACCGCCTTGATGTAGTCGTCAATAAAGCCGATGACGCAGTTGAGGAGGGCGAAAACAAGTCCTGCAATGAGCTTGTAAAGCCCCGAATTGTCGGGAGCGGCGGTCATATCGGTGACGGTGCATCTGTAAATGATGCAGCATACCGCACAGGCAAGGATAGTTCCAAAAATGAACATAAAGCCGCCCATAATGGGTGTGCCGTTCTTGCTTTTGTGCCATGCAGGGCCTTTTTCGTAAATGGTCTGACCGAAATGTATTCTTTTAAGCAGAGGGATAAGGTACAGTCCCGAAAGGGATGCGGCGGCAAATGCGATAACAGCCGCAAGAATGTTTATCCAGAAAGGCATTTTGATTATCTCCTAAAAATTATTATAGCATAGCTTTTGCATTGAAAAATGTCATAAAAGGGCAGCATCACTTGCCGTAATATCCCTCGATTATCTCCTCCATATGGATACCACGGCTCGCCTTGTAAAGAACGGCATCGCCCTCACTGAGCTTGAAGCTCAGGTAATTGAGGATCGTTTCCTTGTCCGCTGAATAGCAACAGGGAACGCCCAGTTTCTCCGCACCCTTTGCGATGTACTGAGCATAGTTTCCGTAGCATACCAGCAGGTCGATGCCCTTTTCAGCGGCATATTCGCCCACCCTTTGGTGAAGCTCAGGAGAAAGTGTTCCAAGCTCCAGCATATCTCCGAGAACTGCAACTCGCTTGCCTCCCGAAGCGGGCTTTGTGTCGCAGAGAACGTCGATCGCCGCCATCATAGAGTTTGGAGCGGCATTGTAGCAGTCGATGATAAGGGTCTGACCCTTTCTGTGCTCGATGTGCTGTCGCAGTCCGTCAAGGCGGAAGCTTTCAAGCTTTCTGCAAACCGCAGTGCCGTCACAGCCTGCCTTTACCGCCGCAGCATATGCAATGAGCGCATCGGTAACGTGGTGTATTCCGGGGCAGGGAAGAACTATCTTGTCGATAATTTCTCCGTTCTTTGCGATGTCAAATGAAACCTTGTCAGTCTCGGAAACGATATTTTCCGCAGTATAGGTGCATTTTTTGTTCTTAGCGCCGACGGTTATGACTTCCCTGTCGGTTATCTTCTCGGTAAGAGGATAAAGCAGCGGGTCATCGCCGTTTATGATAAGGGGAGCAGTAGGCTCTGCGCCTATGAGTATTTCAAGCTTTGCCTTAAGTATGCCCTCCTGTGAGCCGAGGTTTTCAGCGTGAGACCAGCCGATATTCGTTATCACCGCAATTGTGGGGCGGCAGGTCTTGGAAAGTCTCTCAATTTCCCCGAAGTGGGACATACCCATTTCAATAACAGCCGCCTTGTGCTGAGGGGAAAGCTTTAAGAGGGTAAAGGGCATACCTATCTCATTATTGTGATTGCCCTCGGTTTTCAGGGTGTCATACTTCGAGGAAAGTGCAAGAGCGGTCATTTCCTTGGTGGTGGTCTTGCCCACGCTGCCTGTTATTCCAACAAGCTTGGGAGTAAATTTTCTTCTGTAATGCGCCGCAATGTCAAGGATAGCACGGTTGGTACTCTCCACAACTATGCAGGGCTCGTCGCTTACGGGATATTCCGTGATAGCAGCCACAGCGCCCTTTACAACTGCATCGTGAACGAAATTGTGTCCATCGAAGCGGTCGCCTTTGAAAGCGATGAAAATGCTGCCCGGAGTAATTGTTCTCGTGTCGCTGCTTATACGCTCGGCATTTATGAACCTTGACCCTGTGGGAATGTGATGCTTCTTTCCGCCGCAGGCTTCGCATATCTCATCAATGCTCATACCGCTGCAAAGCGAGGCAGTCTCGGCTGTGTCGCCATTGCTCAGAGCCTTCAGAGCCTCAGCGCATATCTCACGCTCATCAAAATGTATATGAACATTGTCCTTTAAGACCTGATAATCCTCGTGACCCTTGCCCGCAAGAACGATAACATCGCCCTTTTTTGCAATTTTCACAGCGTGGAAAATAGCGGCTCTTCTGTCGGTTATCCGCTCATATGGGGTTGTGCTGCCGTCAAGCCCCGTGATTATCTCGTCAATTATGGCATCGGGGTCCTCGTTTCGGGGGTTGTCGGAGGTTATTATAAGATGATCCGCATATTTCGCCGCAGCCTTTGCCATAAGAGGACGCTTTGTCCTGTCACGGTCGCCGCCGCAGCCGAAGAGACAGATAAGTCTGCCCTCAGTGTTTTCCTTGATAGAGGGGAGCATATTTTCAAGCGCATCGGGAGAATGGGCATAGTCGCATACAATGTAAAAATCCCTGCCCGTGGGGATATTTTCGCATCTTCCCCTTACGCCGTTAAACGAGTTCACAGCCTCGGTGATAACGCTCATAGGCACATTGAGCTTAGAGCACACCGCAATAGCCGCAACAGCGTTTGAAACATTATATCCACCCATCATTTTAAGGCTGAACGGGAAGCTCCTGCCGGGAATGCAGAACCAGAAATGGTTTGCGCCGTCATTGTACTTGATATAGCTTGCATAAACGGAGGTTCCGCCCTTTATGCCGTAGGAATACTTGGGACAGGAAATTTCCCTGTAAAGCCTTGCGCCGTAATCGTCCTCGGTGTTGATAAATGCAATTTTGCAGTGATCTGTGAAAAGCTTTTTCTTGGCATTGTAGTAGTTTTCCATAGTGATATGGTAGTCAAGATGATCTTCCGTAAGGTTTGTGAAAACCGCACAGGTATATACCGCAGGGCCGATCCTGTTCTGCTCCAGCGCAAATGAGGATACCTCCATAACGCAGTATTTGCAGCCCTTATCCACCATTGTTCGGAAAATCTCATAAAGCTCGAATACCTTGGGGGTTGTGGGGGTGGAGTCGTCTCTTTCCAAAGGCTCATTGCCGCAGAGAGTGCCCGCAGTGCCGATAAGACCTGCCTTTCCTCCCGCACAGGTGATGATGTGGTGTATCATAGTCGCCATAGTGGTCTTGCCGTTGGTGCCCGTGATGCCCACAAGAATAAGCTCGTTTTCGGGGTGGTCAAACCACTTTGCCACCATAAGACCGTAGAATTTCTTTGAATCAGCTGTGATTATCTGCTTTGCGCCAAGGCCAAGGTCCCTTTCGCATACCACAGCCGCTGCGCCCTTATCCAGCATATCCTTAGCCGCATCGTGACCGTCAAATCTTGCGCCCTTGACGCAGATAAAGATGTTGCCCTCTTTTACCTTTCTCGTGTCATCGGTAATGCCCGTGATAAGGCAGTCCTTGCCCTTGTATCTGTACTCAGCCGACTTGCCTGCGTCCTTTAGAAGCTCTGAGAGCTGTTTTGTTATCATACCCATAATAATACCGTTCTTTCTGACGATGAATTAGCCTTCGTTCTTGACACGGAATGAAACTTCCACAACAGTACCCACAGGGACTATAGTACCCTCAAGATAATTCTGCTGATATGCCACCGCACCTGCGTGCTCGGTAGCACCGTCGCCTGCCTTGAAGTTAATATTGGCAGATGTAAGGAGTTCATTCACTTCTGATACCGTGTGACCAAGCACATTGGGCACAGTGGTGTATTCCGTCTCGTAATTTTCCTCGGTGTAAAGCACTACCTTGCCGTTGTGGGGGATAGAGGAGGAGCGTGAGGGAACCTGAGCCACAACTGTATCGCCCTCACCCACAACATAATAGCGGAGTTCGAGATTTTCAAGAGTTGTCTTTGCAGCTTCAACGGTCTGACCCTCGACGCTGGGAACGGTAACGTCCAGAGCGGCAAGCTCCTCTTCCGTGTATTCGGGATAGTAGCCGAGATAGGGAAGAGCGTCCTTGAAAACTGCGGATACAACGGGAGCGGCAACAAGGCTTCCGTAATATATCTGAGAGCCGTTATGGTCACGTCCCTGAGGCTCATCGACCATACAAAGCATAATTATCTCGGGGTCATCGGCGGGAGCAAAGCCCACGTATGAACCAACGTAAAGGTTGTCAACGCCCAGCTCCTTGTTTTTCTGGAGCTTCTGAGATGTAC
Source organism: uncultured Ruminococcus sp. (assembly GCA_945867875.1). GTDB lineage: Bacteria > Bacillota > Clostridia > Oscillospirales > Ruminococcaceae > Huintestinicola. The sequence continues at coordinate 10,818 of CAMBJF010000016.1, forward strand.
CTGATTTTCCGCCGATGCGGTAGCCCTTTATGTAAGCGTTTGAACCGCCGTTGTTGTTTACAACGCTTTCAAGCACCTGCCTCATCATTGCGGAAGTTTCTTCGGAAATGACCTGTCTGCGGACGGTAGTTTCCTTTGTCTCGATAATGTTTCCGTTGTTGTCCACTATCTTGCTTACAACGTGGGGCTGTAAGAGATATCCGCCGTTTACAACAGCGGCATATGCGGTTATCATCTGAATGGGCGTAACGGTGTTTGACTGACCGAAGGAGCTTGATGCAAGCTCAACTATGCCCATATCCTCTTCCTTGACATAAAGACCTGCGGACTCGCCGGGGAGGTCGATCCCCGTAGGCTCGGTAAAGCCGTATGCTCTGAAATACTGGCAGAACTTTTCTATGCCAAGGCGCTGACCTATCTGAATGAATGCAGGGTTGCAGGAATTGGTCATAGCGGTGGTGAAGTCCTGAGTTCCGTGAGCACCTCTTGTCCAGCAGTGGATATCCCAGTCGGCAACGGTCATAACGCCGTTGCAGGTGAATGTGGAGTTAAGGTCGATCGCCTTTTCTTCAAGAGCGGAAGAGCCTGTTACTACCTTGAAAACGGAGCCCGGCTCATAAAGCTCGGTGATAGCCTTGTTTTTCCACTGCTTTTCACGAAGCTCCGCATATTTTTCGTTGTACGCTTCCTCGTCTCCCTCTTCCTGGAGAGCGGAAAGGATAGCCCTGTCCTTGGCGGAGTAAATGTCGCCTCTGTTGTTTAAGTCAAAGCCGGGAGATGTCGCCATAGCAAGTATCTCGCCAGTTTTGGCGTTCATCATAATTGCGCAGGCACGGTTGTCAACATTATTCTGCTCAACGCACTTTGCAAGCTCACGCTCGCAGTAATACTGGAGAGTGGAGTCAATGGTGAGATACAGCGAATTGCCGTCCTTTGCGGCATAAATTTTATCGTTCTTGTATGGCATCTCGTTGCCCTGAGCGTCATTTGCGGAGATTATCTTGCCGTCAACGCCTGCAAGGTAATCATTGTAATAGGCTTCGATACCGTAAATTCCGTCGCCCTCGTAGTTTGTGAAGCCGATAACGGCAGCAGCCATATCGCCCTGAGGATAATATCTCTTGGTGTCCTCCTCGGTGCTAAGAAGGTTTGTGGGCAGGTCTGCATCAGCCGCCTGAGTATTCAGCTCGCTTACCTTGTCCTTTTCCACCTTGGACGCAACCTTGCTGTACTGCTTGTTCTTGGTGTCCTCGCCGGTGAAAATGCTGATTATCTTTTCCTGGTCAACGCCCAGAACATCGCTTATGATACGGGCGGTGTCCTTTATCATCTTATCCTTTTTCTCCGCAGGATATTTTTCTTCGTTCAGACCCGTAATTGCGGAGGGATTTACGATAACATTATAAACCGTGGCGGACTGGGCAAGGATTTTGCCGTTTGAATCATAGATACTTCCTCTGTTTGCCTCCACCGTGGTGCTCTTGAACTGGCTGTCATTCGCCATAGCGGCATATTTGTCGTGCTGGGTCACAGATGTGTTGAAAAGATTGATAAACAGAACGCCCGAACCCGCCAGAGTGAGCAGGGATACCACGCCGAGTCTTCTGCGCATTGATCTTGTGGGCTGATAGGATTGTTTTACAGGCTTTTTTGCAGGCAAGATATTTTCCTCCTTGTTTACCCCTATTTGTACTGCCCCGTCGGCGTTTGATGATTTTTGTAAAACTGTCGTATAAGTGCAAGAACGCATGATCCGTTTGCACAGAAGCGGTCATGCGTCAGAGCTATTATATCATATTTCCTTAACCCTTAAGGTATTCCACAAAGCTGTCAAAAGCGGTCTTTATCTTTTTGATGATGCCTGTGTCCTTGTCGGGTATCTCTACCTTGTTTCCGCTTTCAAGGCTTACATATTCCACCTGAGCATTGTCAAGCTTCTGCATTCCCAGAACATTCTCAGCGTAGTCCTCGACTACCTTCTGAGAGCTTTTCTGCTCAAGTCTTGTTGCCATACTTACATTTTCCTGCTCAAGAGCACGTACTGTTGATTCCTCGTCAACGATAGCGGCGTGAACAGCGGCAATATTAGCCTTTGAGGTGATGCAGAATGAGAGCATAGCACCCGCCATAATAATGAGGAGCACCAGCATAGGTGTTGCAATAACAGGTTTGGGCTTTGCGGCAGCGGCACTGCGGCTTTTGATGTTCTGCTGGCGCTGATTAGCCCTTTCCTCGTAATTTTCATATCTTGAAAGGTCGTAGGCGAGGTTTGAATTTCTGTCTGCCATAAGTATCCTTCCTTTCCTTTAAACGTTTGAAAAATTATAGCTTTTCGATTATCCTGAGCTTTGCGCTGCGGCTTCTCGGATTGGCTTCAAGCTCCTCCTCCGAAGCTTCCGCAGGCTTTCTGCTCACAAGCTTTCCCTTGGGCTTGTTCCCGCATACGCATACGGGAAAATCGGGGGGACAGGTGCAGCCCTTGCACCAGCCAGCAAATCTCTGCTTCACAATTCTGTCCTCGAGGGAGTGGAAAGTGATGATGCAGAAGCGGCCGCCCGTTTTCAACATCTCAAAGCCCTCGTCAAGAGCCTTGTCAAGATGGTCAAATTCGCAGTTGACGGCAATTCTTATTGCCTGAAATGTCTTTTTGCAGGGGTTCTTGTCACGTCTGAACTTTGCGGGAACGCCCTCACGGACGATATCCGCAAGCTCTCCGGTTGTCTCGATGGGCTTTTCTTCCCTGTGACGTATGATAGCGTCGGCGATCCTCGGAGCAAATTTCTCCTCGCCGTATTCGTAAAGTATCTTGGTAAGCTGGCTGTGGGAGTATTCGTTTACTATATCCCTTGCGGAAATACCCTCCTTTGACATTCTCATATCAAGAGGAGCATCGGCGTGATAGGAAAAGCCTCTTTCGGCGGTGTCCAGCTGATATGACGACACGCCAAGGTCAAGGAGTATGCCATCGACCTTTTCAACGCCCTGTTCTTCAAGCAACGCCTTCATATCCGAGTAATTTCCCTTTATGACCTTTGCCCTGAGACCACTGAGTCTCTCCGAAGCGGTCATAACAGCGTCAGGGTCACGGTCGATTCCGTAAAGCATTCCCGTGTCGAGACGCTTGGCGATTTCCCGTGAATGACCCGCTCCGCCGCAGGTGCCGTCGATATAAATGCCGTCGGGCTTTATGTCAAGCCCCTCAAGGCACTCATTTAACATAACGGGTATATGATTAAATTCCATACTAAATAAAATTATCCTTTATAAATCAGAATGCAAGGGAGTCGATAGCCTCAGCAAGCTCTTCATCGGAGAACTTGGAGTTCATTTCCTCGTATCTTGCGCTGTCCCATATCTCGGCTCTGTTAAGGTTGCCGATAACGGTGATGTCGTGGTCAAGACCTGCGTGGTCTCTGAGATTCTGTGGGATAAGGATTCGACCCTGCTTGTCGGTCTCGGCAACAATGGCGTTTGCGGCATATTTTCTTATAGCCGCCTTTGCCACAGGACCCGAAAGAGTTCTGAGCTGTTCGGTGAAATTCTCCCATTCCTCGTTGGAATAAACGTAAAGGCAGCCTTCAAGGCCGATAGTGATGACAAAGTTCACGCCGAGCTGTTCTCTGAGCCTGCCGGGGAAAGCCATTCTGCCCTTGGCGTCCATAGTATGGTTGTAGGTTCCCATAAGCGGAGCGTGCATTGCCGTCATTCCTTTCGTTTAAAAGTCTTGGTAAATCATCATTTCAACAGCCGATTCAACAGCTTGTTGAAACTCACCACTTTTCACCACAAAATGGGTTAAATTCACCACTATGCTAATTATACACTATTTGTAACCAAATTGCAACCTTTACAGCCTAACTTAAAGGACAAATAAATCAAGAAAATAGAACCCAATATTTGAGCATTTTGACGAAAATAACATATCAAAACGTATAATTTAAGCGAAATTTGCACTGTGTATAATAATCCGCAAACACTCATTTGTGGTGAAAAGTGGTGAGAATTTTGCAGAATGCAGTGTAACCGAAATGTAATCCTTGTGACCGATTTGAAATATATTCTGCCCCTGTTTTGCAAAAATATCAAAATTCGCTGTAAACGTCTTCAATATTGCCCAACATTTTTATTGAAAAATGTACATAATAACTATTGCAAAATGATACGAGTGCTGTTATAATAAAGATAGTTTGTTCAGGACGGACAATAGTTCATTTTAAAAGGACAAACGGTAAAAAAACAGGACTCCAAAACGAACGAATATACAAATTAATAAAGAAAGGGATATGCCATAATGATGAACGCCATCGGCTCAAAGATAGACCTCTCTGTCCCCGACAGCGAGTGCGGCTATTACGAGCTTGTTTCAGACCTGCTTGACAGCGAAGTTGTGATGCAGATGAAGCAGTATATGCACCACGGTCACACCACCTGCTTCCAGCACTGCCTGAACGTTTCATACTACAATTATCTTATCTGCAAGCTCCTTTCACTGGACGAAAGAGCAGGAGCAAGAGCAGGACTTCTCCACGATCTGTTCCTCTATGACTGGCACGACTACGTCCGTGAAAAGGGACAGAAGATGCACGGCTGGACTCACGCCGCAACAGCTCTCAGGAATGTAAACAAATATTTCGAGATAACTCCTGTGGAGGCAGATATCATCGAAAAGCATATGTTCCCTATGAACATTGCGCTCCCCAAGTACAAGGAAACCGTTGTTATCATTTTTGTTGATAAGATCTGCGGTGCGTGGGAGGTTATGGCTCACTGGGGATATCTTATGAAAAAGCTTGCAACATTCCCTGTGAGAAAGTACAGAGAGCACAAAGAAGCAAAGGCTGCATAAAAAAATCAAATCTTCCGTTTCGCAATGAGACGGAAGATTTTTTATTCCTTTTTCTTTTTGACTTTGGGCATTGTGGCATCAAAGCTCATATCAAGGAGCATTTTAACAGTCTCATCGGGCACAGTCCCGTCAAGAGCAACGCTTATCCAGTAATTCTTGTTCATATGATAAGCGGGATATATCCCCTTTTCCATACACACAGACCCTGTCATCAGCGGGTCACATTTGAGATTTACCACGCTTATCATATCATCAGACTGCATACCGAGCTTTGACCGTGGAATGTCCATTAAAAGTGCGAACCATTTTCTGTTTGCGGCGTGACGGAACACGGCAGATGCGGGAGAGCTTTCCCACGGGTATTCGGGGTCGGCGCTGTAGGTTTCCGAGATGTATTTTTCAAGTTCTTTTCTGTTCATAATGCATATACCCAAAAACAGGCAGCCTCACGGAAGACTGCCTGAATTATTATTACTTGTCGAGAGACTTCATCGTCGGGAAAAGCAGAACATCACGAATAGCACTGCTGTTTGTGAGGAGCATAACAAGTCTGTCGATGCCGAAGCCGATACCGCCCGTGGGAGGCATACCGATTTCGAGAGCACGGAGGAAATCCTCATCAATGCTGTTTGCTTCCTCGTCGCCAAGGCGCTTCATCTCTTCCTGAGCCTCAAATCTTCTTCTCTGGTCAATGGGGTCATTGAGCTCGGAATATGCATTCGCCATTTCTCTTCCTGTGATGAAAAGCTCGAAACGCTCGGTGTATTCGGGGTTTTCTGGCTTCATCTTTGTAAGGGGAGATATGTCTGTGGGGTGGTCCATAATGAATGTGGGCTGAATGAGGTGCTCCTCAACGAACTCATCAAAGAAGAGATTGAGGATATCGCCCTTCTTGTGGCGCTTCTCATACTCAATGTGATGAGCGTCAGCCGCAGCTCTTGCCTCTTCAACGGAGTGTATCTCGTTGAAGTCAACACCGGAATATTTCTTAACGGCATCGACCATTGTAAGCCGCTCAAAGGGCTTGCTCAGATCTATCTCAACATCGCCGTACATGATCTTTGCACTGCCGCATACTTCCTCGGCGCAGTGACGGTAAAGGTTCTCGGCGAGGTCCATCATACCGTGATAATCGGTGTATGCCTGATAAAGCTCCATAAGTGTGAACTCAGGGTTGTGCTTGGTGTCAACGCCCTCGTTTCTGAAAACTCTGCCAATTTCGTAAACTCTGTCAAGACCGCCTACGATAAGTCTCTTGAGGTAAAGTTCAAGGGAGATTCTCAGTCTTACATCTTCGTTCAGAGCATTGTAATGTGTCTCAAAGGGACGTGCGGAAGCACCGCCTGCATTTGCGACCAGCATAGGAGTCTCAACTTCGATGAAGCCCTGTGCATCAAGGTAGCGTCTGATAGAAGCGATTATCTTGGAACGCTTTCTGAATGTGTCGGCAACCTCGGGATTAACGATAAGGTCAACATATCTCTGACGGTATCTTGCGTCCTGATCCTTAAGACCGTGCCACTTTTCGGGGAGGGGCAGGAGTGACTTTGTGAGGAGAGTTATCTTCTGGGCGTGAACGGTGACTTCTCCTGTTCTTGTCTTGAACACAAAGCCCTCAACGCCGACGATATCGCCCATATCCCAGGTCTTGAACTCCTTGAAAGCCTCTTCGCCGATGTCGTTCATACGGACATACACCTGCATACGGTCGGTGCTGTCACGAACGTCGATGAAGTTAGCCTTGCCCATATTTCTCCAGGTCATGATACGGCCTGCTATCTTAACGTTTATCCTGTTATTTTCAAGAGCAGCCTTGAGAGCCTCCTCATCGCCCGCAGCCTCTGCGGTAAGACGCTCTTCAAGCTCTGCATACTGCTTTCTGATGTCAGCATTCTTGATGTTCCAGTCGAACTTGGTTATCTCGAAAGGATTTTTTCCTCTTGCCTTAAGGTCATCAAGCTTTTCCATTCTGACCTTTTTCAGTATGTGGATATCTTCCTCGGTCTGCTCCGCCTCTTCTGCGGGGGAGGAGTTAGCCTTGAGCTGTTCTTCTGCCATTTTTTTCATTCCTTTGTATTTATATAGATTGCTTTTATTACTTGCTTATTTCAAGAACTTCCATCTTGATTATGCCCATAGGAGCCTCTACCTCGAGGATATCGCCCACCTTTTTCTTAAGAGCGGCAACGCCGATGGGAGCGTCCTCGGAGATCTTGTTGTTTTCGGGGTCAGCCTCGGTGGAACCTACTATCTGGAGCTCCAGGATCTCGTCAAACTCAAGGTCCTTGAGCTTAACATATGAACCAACGCCTATCTCATCGGTGGAGAGGTCCTCGTCGTTAACGACTTCGGCGTTGCTTATCTTCATTTCGATATCAACGATCTCCGCTTCAAGGATAGCCTGCTCGTTCTTGGCTTCATCGTACTCGGCGTTCTCGGAAAGGTCTCCGAATGAACGGGCCTCCTTAAGCTTCTGAGCCACCTCTGCTCTGCGGACATTTTTGAGATATTCAAGCTGTTTTTCAAGATCCTTAAATCCTTCTGCGGACATTCTAATCTTCTTTACTGCCATAATTATAGAACCTTCCTTTCGCTGATAACAGATATAATTACCTAAGTTTATATTATATCTCAATTGAGGGCTTATGTCAAGGGATTTTTTCTTAATTGGCGGTAATATTTATGTCTTGTTTCTCTTGCATTGATGAAGAATATATGGTATAATAATAAGATAAAATGCAAAGGACTGATGAAGCTGAAAGCGTCATTATGCATCGTGACTTATAACAACAGGGACAATATTCTCAAAGCCATAGGCTCCGTCCTTGAACATACAAAAGGCACCCAGCTTGATATATATGTGTGCGACAACAATTCTTCCGACGGGACTCCCGATATGGTGGAAAAGGAATTTCCTGCCGTAAAGGTCATAAGGAACGAAAAAAATGCAGGCTTCGGAGCGGGGCATAATACTATAATAAATATGCTTGACTCCGATTTCCATTTTATCGTAAATCCCGACATTATGCTTACCGATGACACCGTAACGCAGATGTGCGGCTTTATGAGCGATAATCCCGACATAGCGATGGCAGTGCCGAAATTTTTGTATGAGGACGGCAGAGAGCAGTTTACCCCCAAGCTCACCCCTACGGTGAAATATATGCTGGGAGGGCGGCTTGAACGCTTCGGGGGAGTGTTCCGCAAATGGCGGCGGGAATACACCTTTGCCGACAGGAACGTGACCGAAGTGACAGATGTTGGCTTCTGTTCAGGCTGCTTTGTTGTGATAAGGACTGATGTTTTCAGAAAAGTCGGGGGCTTTGACGAGCGTTATTTCCTCTACAGCGAGGACGCAGACCTTACCCGAATGGCGAAAAAATACGGCAGAACAGTCTATGCCCCCCGGTTTTCAGTGATACATCTCTGGGAAAGGGCATATATGAGGAGCCCCAAATACTTCCTTATACAAATTTCGTCGATGTTCAAATATTTCTGGAAATGGCGTAATGACGGCAGATAAAACAATGAGGTGCGATATGAAAAAAATAGCTGTGATAGGTGCAAATGATTTTCAGAATCAGCTTATATTAAAAGCCAGGTATCTTGGCTACGAGACCCACGTTTTTGCGTGGCAGTGCGGAGATGTGGGAGAAAAGACAGCCGATCATTTTTATCCCATAAGCATTGTGGAAAAAGATGAGATACTTAAAGAATGCCAAAAAATAGGCATCGACGGCATATGCTCCATAGCATCCGACCTTGCTACCCTTACTGTAAACTATGTTGCGGAAAAGATGGGACTTTGCGGCAACAGTATGAGATGCACGGAAATATCCACAAATAAATATCTTATGAGAAAGGCATTTGAGGAATACGGCGTTCCCGTTCCGAAATTTACCGTATGTAATGAGACCACCGACCTTTCCGCAATAGATATGGCATATCCCTGCATAGTAAAGCCTACTGACAGATCGGGAAGCAGAGCCATAACCAAGGTGACAGCAAAAGAACAGCTCAGTGAAGCCGTGGCTGCGGCGGTAGAGCAGTCCTTTGAGAAAAAAGCTGTCATAGAGGAATTTATCGAGGGAAATGAGTACAGCTGCGAGTGCATAACCCAGAACGGCGTTCATCATTTCCTTGCAATAACAAAAAAATTCACCACAGGTGCCCCCCATTTCATTGAAACAGGGCATCGTCAGCCCTCGGATATCCCCGAAAATATGACGGACAGCATCGTTTCTCAAATATTCAGGGCGCTTGATGCACTGGAGATAAAAAACAGTGCCAGCCATACGGAATTCAAGCTCGATAAAAACGGCACGGTGCGTATAATAGAAATAGGTGCAAGAATGGGCGGAGACTGCATAGGCTCAGACCTTGTCCGTCTTTCCACGGGCTATGACTTTGTGAAAATGGTCATCGACACAGCCTGCGGCGACCCCATAGACTTTGTGACAGGGGAACATTACAGCGAAGCATCCATACATTTTATTTTTGATAAAAATGATATGGAAGACCTTGAAAAGCTCCGCAGAGAAGCCCCCGACAGCATATACCGCATAAGTGAGATAGATGAAGCCCGGTTCGGAAAGGCGTCTGACAGCTCATCAAGGGCGGGATACTATATAACTGTAAAGAAATAAACAGGGAGGAACACAAAACAGTATGAAAAAGAAAATAATTATTTTCGGCGCAACGGGAAATATCGGCGTATATCTTACCGATTACCTTCTTGAAAAATTTGACAGCAATGAATATGAAATAATTGCTGTGGGAAGAAGAAAAACGAATTTTTTTGATAAAAGAGGTGTCCGCTATTTTTCAATGGATATCTCGGACAAGGCTGCGTTTGAAGCTCTGCCGCAGGATAATGTCTATGCTGCGGTGCATCTTGCAAACCTCCTGCCCGCACGAATGACTGAGGATGACCCATACGAATATTTCAAAGTAAATCTGAACGGTTCCATAAACATTCTTGAATATCTTAAAAAAACAAATGCTGACCGTATCGTTTTCACCCAGAGCTATGCCGATATCGCAGGACATTGGGACAAGGAAAAGGTGCTGAGATATGACCTTCCCCGCAGTCTTAAATACACAGGCGACCACGCACTTTATTCCATATCCAAGTGCGCCGTGGAGGATATCATCGAGTATTATCATCAGAGCTTTGGACTCAAAAACTTTATTCTCAGACTTCCGAACATCTATATGTATGCTCCCGAAGAGTATTATTATGTGGACGGAAAGAAGATAAACATATCTTACAGATATATAATCCGCCGTGCCATAAACGGAGAGCCTATAGAACTGTGGGGTGACCCCACTCGTGTACGTGATATGATATATATCAAGGATTTCTGCCAGCTTGTGTACAAAACGCTGATAACAGACCGTTCAACCGGTCATTACAATGCCGGAACAGGCGTGGGAACTTCTATGCAGGAGCAGATCGAGGGTATAATAGATGTATTTTCACCGGAAGGAAAGCGTTCAGAGATAATTTACTGCCCTGAAAAGCGCAACGCAATGGAATATATTATGGACATTTCCAATGCCGAAGAAGAGATAGGCTACAAGCCCGAGTATTTCTACAGGGAATATCTTGAGGACTACAAGCGTGAAATGAACGGAAGCAGATTTGAGGGACTTTAATAATGAATGATGCTGTAATAATATCATTTATCCTGCCCTGCTACGGCAGTGAGAAAACGCTGGAGGCAGTTGTCAATGAGATAAGAAGCGTTGTGGGGCAGAAAAAGGAATATGACTATGAGATAGTTGCTGTAAATGACTGCTCTCCCGACGGCGTGTGGGAGGTCATAAAAAAGCTTGCGGCAGAGGACAGCAAGGTCAAGGGCATTGATTTTGCCAAGAACCGCAACCGTCCCGGAGCCGTAATGGCGGGACTTGCAAATTCAAGCGGCGATTACTGCGTCGTTATGGACGATGACGGTCAGTGTCCTATGCCTGAGCTGTGGAAGCTTTTGCAGCCCCTTTATGAAGGCTATGACGTGTCAATAGCGTCATACCCCGAAAGGAAGCAGAGCGCATTTAAAAATTTCGGCACAGAGGTCAATAAGCTGATGACAGAATTTATCATCGGCAGACCGAGAAATCTCCAGTTCACCAATTTTATGATAATGAAGAGATTTGTTGCCGACAAAATAACCGAGTATAAAAACCCATATCCCTACCTCACAGGACTTCTTCTCCGTACCACCCAGCATATCGCCAATGTGGAAATGGAGCAGAGAGCACGTCTTGAGGGCGGCACGACATTCACATTCAAAAAAATGGTAGCTCTATGGATGAACGGCTTCACTGCCTTTTCCATAAAGCCTCTGAGAATGGCGGACATAGTGGGAGCGGTATCAGCTGTGATAGGCTTTATATATGCCATCGTCACCATTGTAAGAAAGCTTGTAAACCCCGATATAGCTGTGGGCTACAGTTCGCTTATGGCTGTTATGCTCATAATCGGCGGCATAATTATGGTGCTTCTTGGACTTATCGGCGAGTACATCGGCAGAATATATATGTGCATAAACGATTCTCCTCAGTATGTTATCAGAGAGAAGCTGAATTTTAAGGCGGAAGAGAATAAGAATGGATAAGATAAAATCATATGCAATGCTGCATATTATTGTTTTTGTGTACTCAATGAGCAGCATACTTACAAAAAAAGCAGCGTTGGAGGAGTTCCTCTCTTTCAGGTTTATAATTTTTTATGGATTGGTGCTGGTGTGTATGGGCGTTTATGCTCTTGTCTGGCAGCAGGTCATAAAAAAACTTCCCTTAAATGCGGCTTTTGCCAACAAATCCGTTACTATAATCTGGGGAATGCTCTGGGGAGTAATATTTTTCAAGGAAAAGATAACCGTAAAAATGATAATAGGTGCGCTTATGGTCATTGCGGGTGTCATTATAGTTATTACAGGCGGTGAAAAGGAGGCTGAGAAATGAGCAGACTGCTTATCTATTCGCTTATCCTTTTCTGCGGAGTTGTGATATCGGCTTTTTCTCAGATACTTCTGAAAAAAAGCGCCAAAAAGCATTATGATTCGGTGATAAAGGAATATCTTAATCCATTGGTGATAATCGCATACGGAATGTTTTTTGGATGCACCCTTATCTCGGTGGTGGCAATGCGTGTTGTGCCGCTGTCGATGTCACCAATAATCGAGGCAACTTCATATATCATAACCCCGCTGCTCAGCTATCTGATACTTGGTGAAAAAACTACCCGAAAGCAGGCAGTCGGAATGGCTGTCATCGTTGCGGGAATTGTTGTTTTTGTGATATAATTTTTCTGCAAATCGTTGACGAATCGCACAAAATGATGTCTGTCTCTTATACACATCTGACGCTGCCGACGATATGCAGTGTG
>CAMBJF010000017.1 GCA_945867875.1 uncultured Ruminococcus sp.
CACACTGCATATCGTCGGCAGCGTCAGATGTGTATAAGAGACAGCTGTAAGATACTGCGAGAAGATATGCAGCTGCACTCAGGAACAGTCAATTGAGCTTGATTATGTTCTGCCCGATTATTACCCCGAGATATTCAGGATAGTAAAATGCATCGCCGAGCCACAGATAACTGCCTGCGCCGTGAACGGGAGCAAGGCGGTGTATGAGCTGACGGTGTGCCTTAAAGTGATATACTGCTCCGAGGGCAGCAATGTTCCCCAAGCTGTGGAGCAGAAGCTTGTTTACAGCCGAACAGCCGAGCTTGACCGCCCCGCAGATGCTCCGTCGGTGTACATCACGGCTGTATCCGACCATATAAACTGTCGGGCGGTGAACAGGCGCAGGATAGACGTGAGGGGCGCTGTGACGGTGAATGTGTGCATAATGGGGGAGAACGTGACCGAGACGGTCTGCGAGGCATTCGGGGAAAATATCCAGCTTAGGAAAAAAAGCTGTCTTTGCCCTTCTCAGGTCATAAGGACACAGAAAAGAGCGGTGGTCTCAGATGACCTGTCACTTTCAGAAACCGCTCCTCCCATCGGAACGATACTCAGAGCTTCCGCTGATGTCATATCCGCTGACAAAAAGCTTATTGCGGGAAAGGCGGCGGCAAAGGGAGAGCTTAAAATTTCCGTTGTCTATACCTCTGCGGAGGACGGCGATGAGCCTGTTTCATCGGTGCAGTTCTCCCTGCCCTTTTCCCAGCTCGTTGAACTTGAGGGGCTTGACGATGATTTCAGATGCTTTATAAACACATCGGTCATTTCCTGCACGGTGTCCCCACGTTCCGAGGGGGATGGGGTTTCAAGACAGCTTGAATGCGAAGTGCTCCTGCTCATTGACTGTTATGGTGTGAAAATGACCGAAACACAGCTTGCCTGCGATGAATATTCGACTACATTGCAGTCATCGCATACATCAGCCCCCGTAAGGATAGAAAAAGCTCCCGTTCCCATTGATTCGGGCTTTTCCGTCAGGGGTATATGCGAGAGCAAGGACAGCCCTCTTGCAGCCGTATATGACGCAAGCTGCAGCTCGGAGGGAATGCGTCTCACATCTTCCGACGGCAGACTCATTGCTGCGGGAAACATTACATTTACGGTAATGGGTCTCACCGAAAGCGGCGATTTTGTTATCTGCGAGACCGATGTGCCCGTTGAGGAGGAAATATCTTCGGAGGCGACCGAGATAAGCCCAGATGCTGATATCAGAGCATCATTCTCCGTGACCTCCTGCACCTATACCATAACCGCCGACAACACGGTTGAGGTCAAGGCTGACATCACCGCAAGGGGCTGGCTCACCGACCATATCACCACCGAAGCCATTACCGATATAACCGTTGACGAGACAGCTCCGAGAGAAGCGGAGGGGGACTATGCCCTGAGACTTTATTTTGCCGAAAACGGCGAGGAGCTTTGGGACATCGCCAAGCGCTATGGGGCTTCGATGATGAGGATAATGGAAGAAAACGAGCTTGACGGGGACATCGTAAAGGAAGCGGGAATGCTCCTTATCCCCGCCGCACAATAAAGAAAGGAAACTGCCATTATGGTTAAAAACGACATTTACACCGATATCGCCAAGCGCACCGACGGCGACATTTACATAGGCATCGTGGGACCTGTCCGCACAGGAAAATCCACATTCATCAAGCGCTTTATGGAGCAGCTTGTTATCCCCAATATCGAAAGCGATTTCAGGCGTGAAAGAGCGGTGGATGAGCTGCCTCAGTCCGCTGCGGGCAAGACCATTATGACCACCGAGCCTAAATTTATCCCCGAAGAAGCGGTGGAGATATCCGTGGGGGAGAATGCACGCTTCAACGTCCGCCTTATCGACTGCGTGGGCTATATCGTCCCCAGCTCTATCGGATATATCGAGAACGAAGCTCCCAGAATGGTAATGACACCGTGGTTTTCCGAGGAAGTGCCCTTTAATATGGCGGCGGAAGTCGGCACACGGAAGGTCATAACCGAGCACAGCACAATCGGTCTTGTGATAACCACCGACGGCAGTATTTCCGACATTCCCCGAAGCGAATACGAGGAATCGGAAGAGAGAGTCATCGGGGAGCTCAAAGCGATAAACAAGCCCTTTGTTGTGCTCCTCAACTGCACCGACCCCAAGAGCGGCAAGGCTGTGGGACTGAGCCGTGAGCTTGAAGAGCGGTACGGCACCCCTGTTATCCCCGTGAACTGCCTTGAGCTTGACGGCGGGGACATCGACAACATATTAAAGCAGGTGCTTTTCAGCTTTCCCGTCAAGGAGATAAACATTTCTATGCCCCGCTGGATAACAGGGCTTGGAAAGGGTCACTGGCTCAGAAACGAGATATTTGATTCGGTAAGGGCTGCCGCAAATGACGTTAAGACCGTGAGAGATGCGGAAAAGGTGGTTGAGCGTCTCAGGGACTGCGAGGACATCACATATTCGGATATCCGTAACATTGACCTAGGAAAGGGCAGCGCAGACATATCCGTTACGCTGAAAAATGAACTTTTCTACCGTATTCTCGGCGAAACCACGGGAATTGAGATAAACAGCGAGAGCGATCTTCTGCCGCTGCTGAAAAATCTCACGGAGATACGCAAAAAGTATGAGAAGATAGAAAATGCCCTTAGAGAGGTGGAGGCAACAGGCTACGGCATTGTTATGCCCACCATTGAGGAGCTGACCCTTGAAGAGCCTGAGATCGTCCGTCAGGGCGGCAAATATGGAGTTAAGCTCAGAGCCTCCGCCCCCTCTATCCATATGATGAAAGCGGATATCATCACGGAGGTCAGCCCCATTGTGGGCAGCGAAAAGCAGTCCGAGGAGCTTGTTATGTACCTGCTCCGTGACTTTGAGGAAAATCCCGGAAAAATATGGGAATCGAACATTTTCGGCAAGTCTCTTCACGAGCTTGTGAACGAGGGACTTCACAACAAGCTTTACCGTATGCCCGTTGACGCAAGAATGAAGCTCCAGGAAACACTGGAGCGTATAATCAACGAGGGCTGCGGCGGACTTATCTGCTTTATACTCTGATGTACGGCGGTGTGCAGGGGGATATTTCCCGTGTACACCGCTTTTAAAATGTAATTTTTCCGAAAAATCTTGCATTTTCATATAAGATGTGGTAAAATAAGCTTATTATGTAATTTAAGCTGTTCGGAGGCGTTTGATTTGGCAGATAAAAATGAAAATATGTATAAAAAGAAGAATGCGGTGAGCAGGGATAACCGTCCCGAATTTCCCAAGAGAGCCATTATCACAGGCGGTATGCCCTACGGAAACAAGACTCTCCACTTCGGTCACGTTGGCGGCGTGTTCGTGTTTGCGGACGTTTATGCACGCTTCCTCAGAGACAGGATAGGCAAGGAAAATGTTATATTCGTTTCGGGCACCGACTGCTACGGCTCTCCCATTGCCGAGGGCTACAGAAAGGCAAGCGAGCAGGGCTTTGAGGGCACTATCCGTGACTATGTAAAGCGCAATCACGACGCTCAGAAGAAAACTCTCGAGGATTATGACATCAGCCTCGATCTTTTCGGCGCATCGGGTCTCGGTGAGACCGCAGAGTGGCACAATAAGGTCTCCGATGCATTCATCAGAAAGCTTTACGAAATGGGTCATCTCAAAAAGATATCCACCGCTCAGTTCTACGATGAAAAGGCACAGATGTTCTTAAACGGCAGACAGGTTGTGGGCAAGTGTCCCGTTCAGGGCTGCCAGTCCGAAAAGGGCTATGCTGACGAGTGCGACCTTGGTCATCAGTACAACCCCGTTAACCTTATCGACCCCAAGAGCACCATCACAGGCGAAACTCCCGTTATGAAGGACGTTGTGAACTGGTACTTCAAGCTCCCTGATTATAACGCTCTTCTCAAGGAAATGGTCGAGGGTATGGAGAAGCAGGACAATATCCGCCCTGTTGTTACAAAAACTATCAAGGAATTTCTCGAAACTCCCGTTATCTATATAATGAACGACTTTATGGACGTTTACAAGGAGCTTGCTCCCAAAATGGCTGAGCACAAGCTTATCGAGGAGCCTAAAAAGACCTCCTTCACCATTGCGTTCAAGGAGCTTTCCGAGCGTGATGAGGCGTGCAGAATGCTCAATGAGCGTCACGTCCGTTTCCGTGAGGGCAAGACCCTCGTTCCTTTCAGACTTACGGGCAATATCGAGTGGGGCGTTCCCGCACCTGAGCTGGAGGGCGAAAAGGGGCTTACGGTATGGGTATGGCCCGAATCTCTCTGGGCACCTATATCATTCACAATTGCATATCTTGCATCGCAGGGCAGGGACACCGAGGAATGGAGAAAATTCTGGTGTGACCCCGAGGCAAAGGTATATCAGTTCATCGGACAGGACAACATCTATTTTTATGGTATTGCCGAGCCTGCAATGTGGATGTCATTCCAGAGCGAGAGCCTTGACGGAATGTCTCCCTCCGAGACAAAGGGACACCTTACAATGCCCGTTCTCGTTGCAAATCACCACATTCTTTTCCTCGACAAGAAGGCATCTTCAAGCGGTTCTGTAAAGCCTCCTATGGCGGCTGAGCTTCTTGATTACTATACAGCCGAGCAGCTTAGAATGCACTGGCTGGGACTGGGTCTCGGAATGAGAAGTGTAAGCTTCCAGCCCAAGCCCCTCAACCCCGCGGCAAAGGAGGAGGACAGCGACCCTGTAACAAAGGAGGGCTTCCTGCTTTCAAACGTGTTCAACCGTGTTATTCGCACCTGCTTCTATGATGTTCAGAAGTATTATGACGGCGTAATGCCTCTCGGAGCTGTTTCCGAGGACATTATGGCGGAGTCCGAAAAGGCTGTGCTTGAATACGAGAGATTTATGTACAAGACCGAGTTCCATCAGGTGACATATGTTCTTGACTCCTACATCAGAAAGGCAAGCAAGTATATGTCCAAGGCGAAGAACGAGGCTGATAAGTCCGATGACGATGCGACACGCAGACAGTATCTTATCGACACATTCCATATGATAAAGACTGCGGCAGTCCTTCTTCACCCACTCGCTCCGAGAGGCACCGAGATGATAAGGGAATATATGGAGCTTAACGAGACACTGTGGAGCTGGGATAACATTTTCAGCACCCTTGCAGATGTTCTCCATGAGGACGGTCACAAGCTGAAGTTCCTCGAACCCAAGGTGGATTTCTTCAAGAGACACCCCTCACAGTTCAAGGCTGACTGAGTTAAAAATTACAAATGCGGCAGAGTAAGACTTTGCCGCATTTTTTGTATATATTTACCAAAAAATGTATGGGTGTGGGCTGTTAAAATATATTAAGGAAAACGGTTTCATCTGTTGCAATAATGTTAAAAATATGGTAAAATAAATGTTGATATGTAAGAGTAAGGAAACTTTTGCATAAATTTTTATGAACATAATGGGGGATATATTTATGTGGAGTATATCAATGCTCAAAGAAAACGCCAAGCGAATGCTCAGCGGATATTACTGGGTGGCTCTCGGTGCTTCTCTTATCTTTATGCTGCTGGCAGGAGGACTTCTCGGTCAGTATAAATCAAAGACCGTTGACGTTAACGATTATATGAACGAGTATATGAACGGCTCGGGTTACAGCGTCAGCGACGATTACGATTTCAACTCCGAAGAGGACATTGAAAGGTATATCGAGGACTACAGCAGCGCAGGCGAGGCTGCCGGCGAGGACGCTGCGGAAGAGTTTGAAAAAATATTTGAAGATGCTTTCGGAGGTATCGATACTTCCGATATGGATTCTCTGGTGAGCACGGTACTCGGAGTAATGATCGTTGCTTTTCTCATCGCATTTGTGGTAAAGTTTATTTATGACCTGCTTTTTGCAAACCCTCTCACAGTCGGTCATAACCGTTTCTATCTTGATGCAAGAATGGGCAATGCTCAGGTGGGCAATGTTTTCAGCCAGCTTTCAAGCGGAAAATACGGCAACACCGTTAAGACAATGTTCCTTTATGATTTGAAACTCTGGCTCTGGGGACTGTTCACTGTTATTCCCGTTATTTACTTCGGCGTGTCTTTTGTGAATACTATTTCCTCAGCAGGCAATATGAGCGGTTCTTATGATGACATTTATTCTATCATAATGCAGCTCCTCGGCAGCTTTATGCTTGCGCTGCTTCTCTACTGCATCTGCATCATTCCTCAGATAATCAAGCGCCTTTCCTACACAATGGTCCCTTATCTCCTTGCTGAAAATCCTCAGATGTCTCAGAAGAGAGCTTTTGAGATAAGCGTTAACACAATGAAGGGCGAAAAGGCTCATTACTTCGGTCTCCAGCTTTCATTCATCGGCTGGTATATCCTTGCAGGTCTTGCAGGCGGCATCGTTGGTCAGTTTGCAGGAGAATCTCTCGGAAGCATTGTAACAATTATCGGTTTGGTTTTCCTTTATCCCTATGTTTTCGCTACATATGCAGAGTTCTACTGCTGTATGAGAGAAAAGGCAATGGCTACTGGCACAGCTTCTCCCGACGAGCTTTGCGGCGTGTTCGGCAAGGCTGCACAGGACGTTCCTTTCCCCGGTCAGGACGCTGCAAACTCTATGCCTTATCAGCGTGTTGACACAGGCGCAGCTTCAAACGGAACCTATCCCGCATATCCTCATAACGGTGCTCAGAATACACAGACACCCGCTCAGCCTGCTCAGAGCGGCGTTATGGACGAGATAGACACATCGGCGCTCAATGAGCAGCCTGCTCCCGAAAGCAAGGTGTCTCTTGAAAAGCCCAAGGCTGATGAAAATGATGATTATACAGGACCCGAGATAAAGTAAAGCGAATATAAGCGGTCAGAAAATAAACTGACCGCTTTTTTGTGCCCTTCTGCAAATGTCGCAGACTTTTTTGTCGGGTATTGACGATTTGGCAGAATTGTGGTAAAATTATGATTGTAAATTGATTGGGACACTTTGTCGGAAAGGAGACATATGCCGCTTTATAAATACAAAGCCGCCGCTCTTGACGGCAGCACATCAGGCGGCAGACGTGAGGCCGCCGATGAACGTACTCTTGAAAATGAACTTCGTGCCGAAAAGCTTTTTCTTATAAACTGCACCGCCATTGATAAGAAAAAAGCTTCAAAACAGCTCACATTGACCGAGCTTATAGATTTTTTCCGTCAGACAGGCTCAATGCTCTCCGCAGGACTGACCCTCACTGCCGCATTGTCCATATTCCTCAAAGAGGAGATGAGCGAAAATATGCGCAGGGCGGCGGAAAGCGTTTATAAGAGCATAAAGCTTGGTGCTGATTTCTCCGAAGCAATGACATATGCAAACGGGGCATTTCCCCAATCCGCCTGCCGCCTTATTGATGCCGCCGAGGATAACGGAACGGTCTCTTCTGCCTGCCTGCGCCTTGCGGAATTTTACGAAAAGGACGAAGAAAGCCGTGAAATTTTTAAAAGTCACAGCTCATATCCGATGACAATAGCGATTTTGCTGCTCCTGCTTCTTGGAGTTATAGTGTTTGTTGTGCCGATGTTCGGGGCAATGTACGGCGGCGAAAAGCTGCCTGTCATCACTGCATTTTTGTATGATATTTATTTGTTTTTGAGAGATAAATGGATATATGCGCTCCTTGTCATAGCCGCCATTGCAGCGGTCATAAGGCTCACCGCAGCAGTGCCCGCAGTCCGTCTTTATTTTTCCGAAAAGCTTCTTAAACGTAAGAAAAACGGCAGACTTTTCAGAACTGTTTACACTGCCCGTTTCTGCCGTACATTCGCATTTCTTTACAGCGGAGGACTTCCTGTCATATCCGCCATTGCCGCTGCCCAAAAGGATATCGGCAACACATATCTCGAAGCACAGACCGATGCCGCCATAAAGGACATACGAAGCGGCAGCAGCGTTTTTGCGGCATTTGAAAGGGCGGACGGTTTTGACGGAAAGCTCAGGTCGGCTGTTCTTGCAGGAGAGGAGTCGGGCAGACTCGGTGATATGCTCAATGCTGCCGCAGATGCCCTTGAACACGAGGCGGGGCGCTCGGTAAAAAAGCTGTATGAGCTGACGGAACGGCTCGTATGGAGCATTGCGGCAGTCATTGTCCTGCTCATTGCCGCCTCGCTGATACTGCCAGTTTATGAGCTATATCTCAATATCTGACCCACAAAAGGATTGATAGTTTTGGATACATCGGTTTACTTTTCCCCAAGCGGAATAAAAATAGTCCGTGGCAGCTTTTCAAAAAAGGTCATTATCAAGGAGATGATGACCGTGCCAACCGCCCGAGATGCTATGATCGGCGGAGTTATAACCAATGACATTGCCTTGAAAGCGGCTCTGAGTACGGTATGGAGAGAAAAACGCCTGCCTAAAAACAATCTGCACATCGTGGTGGACGGGGGCGCAGTGCTGATGAAGCCTATGACAGTTCCACTGACAGGGGGAAATAACCTTGAAGCGATTATCCGCAGGGGATTTTCCGACACTGTGAACCACGAAAGCCTGCTTGTTGACTACACTGTTGATGAGCCTGCCCTGAAAGATGGCGGTGCATCGGTTTTCGCATATGCCGCAGACCGCAGCTTTATCGAAAGCTATGTTCGGCTTTTTTCGGATATAAAATTCAGGATATCTTCAATTAACACCGCCCAGAACTGCTGTATCAGCCTTATGAAGTTCACAGGGGCGGCAAAGGACAAGACCTGCATTCTTGCCTGTGCCGATAAAAACACGCTGCTTCTGCTCCTTTTCGTCAACGGAAAGTACCGCTTTTCAAACCGTGTCCGCCTGTTTTCCGAAAACGGAACGGAGGATTATGCGGGGGAGATATGCTCGGCTGTTTCCTCAATGATACAGTTCAGCAAGTCTCAGCGGTACGGCTCGGACATTGATGATATCTTCTTCTGCGGACTTGGTGATGACCGTGAAAGCGTGTTCCGAAGCGCATCTTCCTCATTCGAGAACCTGCGGATATCGCCCCTGCCCATTCCTGCAGAGCTTATTTCCGTAAAGGGCGATGAAAGTGATATCATATCTCCCGATGATTACATTTACTGCATCGGTGACATTATTTCCGAAAATCTTTGAGCGGAAAAGACGGTATTTTTATTATGAAGCATCTGAAAAAACACAAGCTGAATCTATATAAAAAATTTCTTGAAGACCCGAAAAAATCGGAGCGCAGGCGAAAATTTTTTGCTGCATTTTTTCCTGCATTTATCGTATTTCTCATCGTAGGCATATCCGCCGCATCGCTCAAATACAGGGAAATTTCCCTTGAAAATCAAATAGCGGCGGGGCGTGAAATATTGAACTCAGAAGAAATCAGATCAAAAGCGGCGGCAGTCCGTGAATATAAGTCGGGGGCAGCCATACTGAAAAATGAGACCGACAGGATAGCACTTTTCTCTCTCATAAGCGACTCGTACCCGTCCATCGGCACAAGCGAGATAGAAACGGTCATCGCCTGCTCGTCCCCCGATATGAGCATTACGGACATTTCTTTCAGTCAGGACGAGGGAGAGATGATATTCACTCTCAGAGTGAACAATGTGAAAAATATCCCCGAATATGTCCGCAGGCTCAAAGCCACGGAGCTTTTCTCCGCCGTTACATACAGCGGATATTCCGAGAGCTATGACGGCTCATACACCGTTACTGCGGTAATGAAGCGCAATCCCGTTTACGATGACACAAGCTTTTACGGCTACATAAACGAATCGGTGAAAAACCGCTGATATACACTTGAAAGGTGGTCTTATAATGGCACTTAAAAGCAGCGACAAAAAGCTGATATATTTCGGTGCGCTGCTGGCGGCTGTCTCGGCGGCGTATCTGCTGGTGATATCTCCCATGGCGGATAATGTGAAGTTGCTGCAGAGGGAGCTTGATAAATGCTCAGACGATGCGGCAAAGCTCGTCTCGGAGTGTGATGATTATGACAAGGCGCAGAAAGATTATGAACGTGCCGAAAAGGAATACAAAAACTCATTTTCGGGATTCTGCCGTGCAGGAAATTATGAATCAATAGATGAGCTTTTGACGGGCAAGCTTATTGAAATGAACCTCACGCCTGTTTATCTTGATATGACCGACAGCGAAAGCGGCTCACTTGTTCCGTATAATTTTGCGGGAAATAAGCAGGCGGAGGACTATGCTTTCGATTATTCAAGCTATATTGTTCCAATTGACGCTGAAATGAAGTTTGAGGGCTCATTCAGCGGAGCACTTAAATATGTGGATTTTCTAAGCGGTACCGAGGGGATATCGGTGCGCTCCGTAAGCTTCACAGCCCTCTCCCCAAACGGCGCATATTCCTCGGGACTTATCGGTTCAATGGTCCGTGCGGACATTACACTGACTGCATACACCTATGACAGCGACAGTTTTATAAACAGCGTGACCCCTGCGGAAAAATCATAATGATTATAAAAAATGCGGTATGCCTTCAAAGCATACCGCATTATGTTTATTTATTTTAGTTAACGGCAACTCCGCCAACAGGACGGATATACAGCTTGTAGCAGCTGCCCTTGCCGAACACCTTTTCCATAGTTTCGGAGTATGTATCGAGAAGATCGGTGGGGACAAATGCCTGAATAGTGCCTGCAAAACCGCCACCGTGAACTCTCACAGCGCCCCTGCCGCAAAGCACATTTTCGGAAAGGTACAGACCCATAACAAGTCCCTGCTCTTCGGGTGACTTTACTGCAAAAACATTCTGGAGATACTTGAATGAGCTGTTTCCGCTCTCGGTGATAAGCTTCAAAAAGCTGTCGATATCGCCGCTTCTGAGCGCAGCAGCTTCTTTTCCCACTCTCTCATTGTCGTCAAAGAAGTGGAATGCTCTTGCAACAGCTCTGTCGCCGCAGGTCTTGCGGACATCGGCAATATTTTCGATAAGCTGCTCCTTGGTGATGTCACGAAGCTCGGACTTGCCGAAGAATTTAGCTACGGACTTCATTTCAGCGGGGATAGCCGCATATTCGGGTGTAAGGTCGGCGTGATTTCCCTTTGTGTCAACAATGCAGAGGTTGTAGCCCGATGACGCAAAATCATAGGCAACAGAGTCAATAACGGGATTTTCGGTGTCCTTGAAATCAATGGTGATAAATCCGCCGACAGAGGACGCCATCTGGTCCATAAGTCCCGAGGGCTTGCCAAAATATGCATTCTCGGCATACTGCGCTATCTGTGCGATCTTTACCGCAGATACCTTTCCATCGTTGCAGAGATGTGAGAAGATAGTTCCGATAAGCACCTCAAAAGCTGCGGAAGATGAAAGACCGCTGCCCTTAAGCACGTTCGAGGTGGTGTATGCCTTAAAGCCGCAGACATCATATCCTGCATTCTTAAAGCCTGCTGCAACGCCTCTTATGAGAGCGGCTGAGGAATTTTTCTCGTTATTCTTTATTTCAAGGTCAGAAATATCAACAACGTCCTCGGGGAAGCCCTCGGATTTTACCGAAACAACGCTGCCCTCGCAGGGGGATACAACAGCGATAACATCAAGTCCAACAGCCGCCGCCATTACGCAGCCTCTGTTGTGGTCGGTGTGATTTCCGCCTACCTCGGTGCGTCCGGGGGCGGAGAAAAGTCTGATATTGTCCGCTTTGCCGTAGATGTCCTCAAAGCTCTTAACAGCGGCTTCATATCTTGCTTTTTGCATAGAAATGGCATTTGCTCCGTAGAGCTTTTCAAGTGTTTTTTCACTTACGGTCATAGTGATCATCCTTTCATCAAAGGTATTTTTCAACGTCCGGTTCTTCTTCGGGATTGTCAAGAAGATACCCAAGAATTTTTTTGTATGCGCCCGAGGGATTGCTCCGTATTTTTTCGGCGATAAGCTCGCCCTGAGACATATCGGGGGCAAAAAAGTCCATATTTATAAGCTCCCTGCTGCCGTCCGAAAGCTTAAAGGTCACCTTGCAGCCGTCGGATAGCTTGTTTACGTCGCAGGAGCACATCTGCTCGTTCTGCTCTCGGATAAAAAATCCGAATGCCGATCTGAGCAGCTTTTTTCTGAATACAAGGGGAATGTAGCGGTTAAAATATTCCGAGCCGAGACGACCTTTTTCGGTAAGAGTGATACTGCCGTTTTCGTTAATGACAGAGCCGTTTTCCGCAAGCTCCGTCAGTGCATCGGAATAATAAAAATAGTTTATAACGCCGCTGTCCTCCGAGATGAGCCGCAGCTGCTCCTCGGTAACAGGGCGGTCAAGCTTTTCAAGAATATAGCACAGCAGAATTTTAACGCTGTGAACGGAGTTAAGCTCCGGGCTTGTCATCTGCTGACCCGACATTTTCCTTTTCTCCTTTTTCCTCTGTGCTATCCTTACCCTTTCAGAAGTTGGGGTAATCAAGCATATGTGAAAGTATTGCGATGTTTGCGGCAGCCTCAACAACGGGAACGGCTCTCAGCACAACGCAGGGGTCGTGTCTGCCCTTTATCTCGATGGTGGAATTGGTGAGATTTGAGTAGTCAATCGTCTCTTGAGGCTGGGCGATGGAGGGAGTGGGCTTGAAAGCCACTCTGAATATGATAGGCATACCGCTGGAAATTCCGCCTAAAATACCGCCGTGGTTGTTGGTCTTTGTCTTTACGTGACCGTAATCGTCAACGTAAAAATCATCATTGTTCTGGCTGCCGAGCATTTTGGTAGCCGCAAAGCCTGCGCCGAACTCTATCCCCTTGACTGCGGGAATGCCGAAAACAAGCTGTGCAATGGTGTTTTCAAGTCCCTCGAACATAGGGGAGCCAATGCCTGCGGGAACATTTGTTATTGCACATTCAACGATGCCGCCAACGCTGTCCATGCATTCCCTTGCCTTGGCAATGTCATTGTACATAGCCGTGCCCTTTTTATCGTTGATAACGGGAATTTTTTTGTGGCGGATATCAATGATAGTCTCCCTGTCGATATTGCAGGGGTCAAAGGCGGTGTCCTTGATGTTGTGTATCTGAGCGATGTGAGCGCCAGTGTAGATGCTTCTGCGTTCAAGTATCTGACCGCATACAGCTCCCGCAAAAACGATAGGAGCGGTGAGTCTGCCAGAGAAATGACCGCCTCCACGGACATCATTGAAGCCGTGATATCTCACAGCGCCCGTGTAATCTGCGTGACCGGGGCGGGCAAGATGAGACACGTTCTTGTAATCATTTGAATGCTGGTCATTGTTCTGAATGAGCGCCATAAGGGGAGTTCCCGTGGTGCGGTTATTTAGCATTCCCGACATAATGCTGGGCATATCGGTCTCCCTGCGGTGAGTTGATGTAGCATCATTTCTCGGCGCACGGCGAGCCATAAATTCCTTCAGCTTTTCAATGTCGATGTATTCCCCGGGAGGAAGATTGTCAATGGTCACGCCGATAGCGGGACCGTGAGACTCTCCGAAAAGGGAAATGCTGATGTTGTGGTTCCAGAATGAGGACATAGGTTTGTTTCTCCTTCCATTTCGCTTGGCTTACAATACTTCAAACTGTCCGCCGAGCGATTTGAAGTCGTCAAAGAATCGGGGATAGCTCTTGTTCACATTTTCCGCACCGTGGATTATAACGGGTGCGGTGGAGGCTGTTGCGGCAATTGTGGCTGCCATTACGATACGGTGATCCTTGCAGGAATCCACTTCGCCTCCCGTAAAATGGTCAATATGGTCCATTGTAAGAAAATCATCGCCTGCGGTGACTTTTCCGCCTATTGCATTGAGCGCATTAGCCACGCATACAAGTCTGTCGCTTTCCTTAATTTTGAGCCTTGCGCCGTTTACAATTTTGGACTGACCCTTTGTTATAGAGCCGAGCACCGCAAGGATCGGCACGAGGTCGGGGATATTTCCCGCATCAGCGGTAAAGGGGTTCATTTCCCTACCGCAGGAAGCGATTATATTTAAAATTTCCTTGTCGCCCTGAACTGAATCGGGATCAAGGTTTGTAACATTAATTTCCGAGCCGAGAGCATTTGCCGTAAAGAAAAATGCAGCCTGGGAGTAATCGCCCTCAACAGCGATACGGCAGGGCTTGTATTTCTGACCGCCTTTAATAAGGTAAAGGGGCAGTCCGTCAAGCTTCATTTCACGTATATCAACGCCAAATTTTTTCAGTGCCGCAATTGTCATATCCGCATAGGGCTTTGACTGGAGAGGGGACATAAGCTTTATAGCCGAATCCTCATCGCATAAGGGCAGAGCCAGCATAAGTCCCGTGATGAACTGAGACGAAACATCGCCCTCAAGGTTGTATTCGCCCGCTCTCAGCTTGCCTGTGATGGTTATTGGCAGACCGCTCTGAGGCTCAAAGGTAACGCCTTTTTTCGGAAATTCCCTTGTATATGGTGTAATGGGACGCTGGGGGAGCTTTGCGTGACCATTCAATGTGGCAGTAGTTCCGAGAGCTGCTGCAACGGGGATTATAAATCTGAGTGTGGAGCCGCTTTCGCCGCAGTCGATGTCAGCCTTTGCCGCAGGCGTTTTTATTCCACGGACGGTATATGTACCGCCGTCCGAGAGCACATTTGCGCCCAGAGCCTCCATAGCCTGAGATGTAACGGTTATGTCATTTGAATCCGTAACGTTCGATATCTCCGAAACGCCGTCGGCAAGAGCTGCGGCGATTATCATTCGGTGGGAATAGCTTTTTGATGAGGGGGCGCTCACCGTTCCAATGAGCTTTGAGGGATAGATTTTAATGTCCATACAAGACCTGCTTTCAAGGAATTATTTAAGAAAATCTTCAAAGTCCTTTACGGACATTTTTACAGCTGATGAAACGCCGATATCCGAGCAGATAATGACGCTGATGCTGCTGCCTGCACGCTTTTTGTCATTAAGGCAGGCACCGCCAAGCTCGTAAGTTTGGGGTTCAACAGTGATGTCAAGGCTATATTTTTTGAGCACAGCCATAAGCTCGTCTGTAAGCCCGCTTCTGCACATATTCCTGCTTTCCGCAAGGCGTGTTACCATTTCCATACCCTTTGCAACGGCACGTCCGTGGGAAATGCCAGTGTAGTGGTAATACTGCTCAATGGAATGACCGAGGGTGTGACCAAAATTCAGGAGCATTCTCTCGCCCTTGTCAAACTCGTCAGCCTCGACCACATCACGCTTTATGGACACGCACTGAGCGATGACATCCTCCATGACCTCCCATATGCTGTCGATATCATGAGCCGCAAGAATGTTGAAAAGTGATGCGGACTTTATCATTCCGTACTTGATGACCTCGCCCATTCCGTCAACGAGAAAGTCACGGGGGAGAGTTTTCAGCGCGTTGGTGTCGCAGAGCACAAGCTTCGGCTGCTTGAAAGCACCCACAAGGTTTTTGCCTTCGGGAATGTCGATAGCGGTCTTGCCGCCGACGGAGGAATCCACCTGTGCAAGAAGTGAGGTGGGAAGCTGAACAAAGTCCATTCCTCTCAGATATGTTGCAGATGCATAGCCTGCCATATCGCCTGTAACGCCGCCGCCGAGAGCCGCAATGCAGTCAGTGCGGGTGAAATGATTTGCAGCGAGAAAGCTGTAGATTTTATTAAGGGTGTCCGAGCATTTTGATGCTTCGCCGTGGGGAAATGTGAAAACGCTCACATCAAAGCCCGCTTCGGAAAGTGAGCTTTTAACGCTGTCAGAATAAATGCCGCTTACGTTGTCATCGGAAATAAGTGCGATCTTTTCGGCTTTTGTCACTTTTTTAACGTATTCTCCGCAGTTTTTCAGAAGTCCTTCGCCGATGATGACATCATACTTTTCGGAAGCGTTTACGGTAATGGTCTGCATAAAATAACACCCTTTCGGAAAAAATCAAGTGACTCTGTTTTAAGGGACAGAGTCACATTTTGTCGCATTACTCAGTCACAATAACGCAGTCGGGCAGATGCTGCCTGAGATATTCGAGCTCATTGAAGTCCGACGTAGACTTAAGGTCAATGTTGATGATGTACAGCTTTTTCAGCTCAGTCAGCTCATAAACAGGGCTGAGGTCAGTAATAGGATTGTCGGACAGCTTGAGCCAGCCCAGTGTCCTGAGCTCTGCAAGAGGGGTAATGTCGGTTATCTGATTGTTGTTTATGTATATCTCAGTGACTGCGGACATTCGCCACAGAGGGAAGATGTCTGTTATCATATTGTCCTGAAGATGAACACGATCCATCATCGTCATACCTTCAAGAGGAGAGATGTCGGTTATCTGATTGTCATTGAGCTTTAAAAGCATCATATTTTTCATATCTTTGAGAGGGGAGATATCGGATATCTCGTTGTCCGAAAGGTCAAGATTTGTAAGCCCTGTCAGATTTTTCAGCGGAGAGATATCGGTTATATCATTGTCTCTCAGATAAAGAGTTTTTAAGTTTGTAAGTCCCGAAAGGGGAGTAAGGTCTGAAATATTATTCTTGAAAAGAGAAAGCGTCTGCAAATTTCTAAGACCTGTGAGGGGGGTAAGGTCGCTGATATTGTTCTGATAAATGTGAAGTTCGGTGAGGTTCAGCATATATTTCAAATCGGCGATATCCTCGTTGGTAAGTCCCATATTGTTAAGGGTAAGCGATGTGAGAGAGGTGGAATATTCCACGCCCTTTATGGTAATGGTTTCGGGAAGGTCAGCCATAGCCTCTTCCTTGGCGCTAACAGCCGCACTGACTTCGGGAAGATCGGAGCCGTTAAGGTAATCAGCTTTTGATTTTGGTATAATAGTGGGCGCAGCATCTGTCTGGACTTCCGCAAGCTGACTTTCCAGGTTGTCCACCTTGGAAACAAGTTCGTCCTTGGAAAGCTCGGAATTGCCTGAATTTGCGGCAGATACGTCACCTGAGCCGGTACAGCCTGTGAAAAGGAAAAGCATAGAAATGACAGCCAAAAGGACTGCCGCAGCAGACTGTTTTTTCACATTGAGCACCGCCTTTCATATTTTGACATTCTTATATGAGAACATACCTACACATCATTATTATAGATTATTTTTCCTATGTTGTCAATACTTTGGACGAGAAAAAATAAAAACCCGAACCGTCTCGGAGTGAGACAGCTCGGGTAAGACTCAAAATATACAAGTCCCGGAATTATTCTTCCTTCATCTTAGCGAAGCACTCGCTGCAGTAAACGGGACGATCCTCTCTGGGTCTGAAAGGAACTCTTGCTACACCGCCGCAGGAAGCGCAGGTAGCCTCGAACATTTCTCTTTCACCCTTAGCGCCGTTCTTGCGTGCATTGCGGCAGCTCTTGCATCTCTGAGGCTCGTTCTCAAAGCCCTTTTCAGCGTAAAACTCCTGCTCGCCTGCAGTGAATACGAACTCCTGGCCGCATTCCTTGCATACTAATGTCTTGTCTTCGTACATTTGATTTCCCTCGCTTAAATAAATTTTATTGGACCTGAGGACGGACTCACACCGACACCTTTGATAAACAACGCTCTAAAAGATTAAGCTACTTGGCCATATATACATAAATGAGACGCTATAAATAAAAGCACGCCCATTAATGTGCATAAATTTTACTCACCGCTGCCTGAGATAAGCTCTCTCAGCTTTGCCCCTGCACGTCCTGCGGCATTCTTTGCGGATTTCTCCGAAATGCCAACCTTTTCTCCAATCTCTTCAAAGGAAAGACCCGAGATGTGAAGCAGGAAACAGCGTTTTTCAAGCGGTGATAATGTGTTTTCAAGCTCTTTCAAAATCTCCCTCTGAATGATTATGCTTTCGGGAGTGAGAGTGCTTGCAGGCTCAATGTCTTCATCGCTGCTGTTTTCAGCCGCCTGCTGACCTCTCAGCTTTGCTGCTGCCGTTTTCATACGGTTTGAGATGCAGGAATATGCATATGAAGAAAATTTTGCCCCGTTCTCGACCTTAAAGCTCCTTATCCCGCTGACAAGCCCCAGCATACCCTCCTGCACGAAATCGTCATAAGCCGAAGAGTCGGGACATATTGCCGCCGCCCTGCTTTTAACAAGGGGAAAATAGCGATAGATAAGCTCGCTGTAGCAGGATACGCAAAGCCTGTTTTCCTGACATATCGCAGCCAGCTCTTCATCAGAGCGTTCTGACAGCGAATCGCAGATATCACATTTATTTTCGCTGCGGTCAGCGGTCATAGCATATCCTCCGAGAAAACACATTGCAAAGCAATTCCCTTTTTGGATCAGGGTATTCCTTTGCTTTTAATCATTCTAACCTATTTATTCCTTTTTGTCAAGAGCCTTTTTAATAAATTATAAACTTAATTCAAATATTTGGTATAAAAGTTATTATTTATACATTGCTTTTGTGCATATTGCTGATTATGACCTATAATTTTTTCAATTTCAATCTGTCACATATTTTTTTATTGACAAATCTGCGGCGGCGATGATATACTATAAAATATGTATATCAAATAAAACGAAAGGCAGATAAATAATGCTTAATGAATTTTCGAGAACGGAGCTGCTCCTTGGCGGGAATGCTATGGAAAAGCTGAAAAATGCACGGGTGGCGGTTTTCGGCGTAGGCGGTGTCGGTGGATATGTCGCCGAAGCACTGGCGAGGAGCGGGGTTGGTTCTATTGACCTTATTGACAGCGACACCGTGAGCCTTACCAACATAAACCGACAGATAATCGCTCTCCACAGCACTGTGGGGATGCTTAAGACCGATGCGGCAGCGGCTCGCATTAAGGACATAAACCCTGCCTGCAAAGTGACCTGTCACCCGATATTCTACACTCCGGAGACCGAGGGCGAGTTTGATTTTACCGAGTATGATTATGTTGTTGACGCCATTGACACGGTGGTCGGAAAGATCGCTCTTGTGATGAATGCGGACAAATGCGGCACTCCTATAATCTGCTCAATGGGCGCAGGCAACAAGCTTGACCCCACGGCTTTTGAGGTGGCGGATATCTACAAAACTTCCGTCTGCCCTCTTGCAAAGGTGATGCGGTATGAGCTGAGAAAGCGGGGGATAAAGCACCTCAAAGTGGTGTATTCCAAGGAAATGCCGATTGTTCCCAACGGCACTGCTGACTGCCAAGAGGAAAACGTGAAAAAGAAAAATATCCCAGGTTCTGTGGCGTTTGTTCCGTCGGTGGTGGGACTTATTATTGCAGGCGAGGTCATCAAGGACATAATAAATAAGGAATAAGCTTGAAATGCTCTGTGTCATTTATATGATACGGAGCATTTTTATGAAATGTTGCATCAAGCAAACTTTCAAAAATGCTATATTGTTGGCATTTGCCTCCGATTATTGCGAAAATGAAGTTCTTGAATGGTACGACTTGCAATAAATCAAAACATCAAATTCATATAATCACATAAAACTGTGAAAATACGATAATTCAAAGTGCAAAATGCAGGATTAAAGAAAAATAAATTGCATAAATTTTCAAAAACCCCTTGACAAACGAAGATCGATGTTATATAATAAGACCATAGAAAAAACAGCAACGGCGCTGTAAAAATGCAGGAAGATTTTCAGGGAAATGCATTTTTATGTGCCGTTTTTGTTTTAAAAAATGGAGGGTGATCTATATGAATGAAGAACTCATGACTATTCAGGAGTCGCTTCAGGGTGAACTGTACGGCGTATGGTTCCTAATCGGTGCTGCACTGGTCTTTTGGATGCAGGCAGGCTTCGCAATGGTAGAAACGGGCTTTACAAGAGCCAAGAACGCAGGAAACATCATAATGAAAAACCTGATGGATTTCTGCATCGGTACGGTAATGTTCATTCTTATCGGTTTCGGACTTCTCTTAGGTGAGGATGTTGTGGGACTTATCGGTAAGCCCGGTTTCGACATCTTCACGACCTATCAGGATTTTGACTGGTCCAACTTCGTATTCAACCTTGTGTTCTGCGCAACGACAGCTACTATCGTTTCGGGCGCAATGGCTGAAAGAACCAAGTTCATTTCCTACTGCATCTATTCCGCAGTTATTTCCGCTCTTATTTATCCCATTGAAGCACACTGGGTATGGGGCGGCGGCTGGCTCGCTCAGATGGGCTTCCACGATTTTGCAGGTTCAACTTGTATCCATATGGTCGGCGGTATCTGTGCTCTCATCGGCGCTAAGATCCTTGGACCCAGAATCGGCAAGTTCATTAAGGACAAGGACGGCAAGGTCGTAAAGGTAAATGCATTCCCCGGTCATTCACTTACTATCGGTGCTCTCG
Source organism: uncultured Ruminococcus sp. (assembly GCA_945867875.1). GTDB lineage: Bacteria > Bacillota > Clostridia > Oscillospirales > Ruminococcaceae > Huintestinicola. Next base: position 20,135 of record CAMBJF010000017.1, read on the forward strand.
GCGTATTCATTCTCTGGTTCGGCTGGTACGGATTCAACGGTGCTGCCGCAACATCTGTTGCAGAGCTCAGCTCCATATTCGTAACAACAACAATTGCTCCCGCAGTTGCAACAGTCGTTTGTATGATATTCACTTGGATAAAGTACGGCAAGCCTGATGTTTCAATGTGCCTTAACGCATCTCTCGCAGGTCTTGTAGCTATCACAGCAGGCTGCGATGTAACAGATGCATTCGGTGCTATCGTTATCGGTGCTGTTGCAGGACTTCTCGTAGTATTCGGTGTATGGCTCCTCGACCACAAGCTTCACATTGATGACCCTGTTGGTGCTGTTGCAGTACATATGATGAACGGTATCTGGGGCACGATCGCAGTTGGCCTTTTCGCAACAGACAAGGCTCCCGCATTTGCAAGAGGCTATGGCGACGGCGTAAACTTCGGTGCTAACCAGATCATGGGCAAGGGTCTTTTCTACGGCGGCGGCTTTGACCTCCTCGGCACACAGCTCCTCGGTATGTTCACTATCATCGCTTACACAGCAGTTACTATTACAATCACATTCCTTGTTATCAAGAGCACTATAGGTCTCAGAGCTTCCGCAGAGGAAGAAACAAGAGGTCTCGATATCACAGAGCACGGTCTTCCTTCCGCATATGCAGACTTTATGCCCGCAAATTCTTCAATCTCTATCTTCACAGGCAAGTCCACAGAAGAGCCTGCACCTGTTGCAGCAGCAGTTCCTGTTGTTGAGAACCGTCCTCACATCGAGAGACTTCCCGACGCAAAGAACAAGTACACAAAGGTTTCCATCGTCTGCAAGCAGGGCAAGTTTGATGACCTCAAGAATGCCCTCAGCGAGATCGGCGTAACAGGCTTCACAGTTACAAATATCCTTGGCTGCGGCACTCAGAAGGGTGCAAGCGAGATGTATCGTGGTGTTCCCATTGAGACAACTCTCCTCCCCAAGATAAAGGTCGAAGTCGTTATCTGCAAGGTCCCTGTTGAAACTGTTGTTGAAGCAGCAAGAAAGGCTCTCTACACAGGTCATATCGGTGACGGTAAGATATTCGTTTACGATGTTGAAGATGTTGTAAGAGTAAGAACAGGCGAAAGCGGCTATGATGCACTTCAGGACGCTGAAGACTGATAATACTATTATAAAAGTATAAAAAATCTCCTCTCTGTCGAAATCGGCAGAGGGGAGATTTTGCTTTGCATACTATTTTTTCGTCCGCAGCTTTTTGAGCCGCTCTTTGATTCTCAGACAGGCTTCAACATGCATAATGATGTGCCGTGAAAATGGCATTCTCATGAGCCCGACCGTGTCCTTGCCGCACCAGTAATCAATGAGCCAAACGGCATTTTCGGAGCAGTCTACAACATTCAGCTCTATAAGCTTATTCTGCCTTTCTTCCGATACCTTGACTTTCATATCATCATATGAAAGCGACTTTATCAGTTTATTTGTGGTATTATATGTGTCTGAAACATAATCAAACAGCCCATTAAGGTCAAGAGCCTTTGAAAAGCTTACGATATCTTCGCCCTCAAGCTCATTTCCCGTGGTGATAATAGGGGAGTTCGTCCGCTGCTGATAATTTCCTTTGAAAAATACTTGTTCATCGCCTGCGATAAGAGTGTGGGCTGTGATGTCCTCTATCCTAAAAATGTGCCACAGGGAATAGGCGACAGTTTTGCTGTGATATCCCTTTGCACCGAGAAATGGAGCGGCGCACATTTCATCGGGAGACAGCTCGTTTTCAAGCCGCAATATCTCATCAAAAAGCTCTTTCCGCAGCGTGAGCAGGGTTTCTATGCCCTCGGAAAAGGTTTCCCTTTTCTTTAAATCAAGCTGCATTTTGCGGTTCAGCTCAGACCATTCCCTGTTCATACGGTCTCCGGCTCTGCTCTGAGGGAGCTTGTGTCGATAGAACCGATGTCGATTTCGGAAATGTTTCCCAGACCCGAAATTACCTCGGCAGTCTTGTCGATAAGTCCGTCAGTGCTTACATCGGCAAGACTGCGGATATTGCTTTCCGTGTGGGCAATTGGAGCTTCACGGAGACCTGTTACCTCGGGCACGGTAATATCGGTTCTGACCCTGCTTTTCTTGCGGTCGATGTCCTTAAAGAAATCATCGGGATTCTGAGAAGCCATAAGCTTTTCCTGCTTAATGCGCTCCTTTTCTGCACGCTCGGCTGCAATTACCTCATCAATATCTGCGTCACTGCCCACCGTAACGATATTTCCGTGGATAAAGCTGTCATCATAGCCCGACTTGTCCGCAAGTCCGTCGGTGCTCACATCGGCAACAGTCTTGATGCTGCTGCCCGGAGGGGGCAGGGGAGCTTCTCTCAGACCCACTATCTCAGGAGATTCAATGTTCACATCGACCTCACGCTTTTTTGGCTTTCTGCCCATATCCTTGAAAAAGTCATCGGCATTCACAGGCTGGCTCACAGCAGGTGCGGGGGAGACTGGGTGCTTTGCGGGTGCATCATTTTTTTTATTTCCGAAAAACAGCATTTTTATCTTCTCACTTTCAAATTTATTTGCAGATAATGGAAATGTCAGAATAAAATTTATATAAATTATACCATAACTTTCAAAAATATGCAATAGCTTTTGGCAAATTTATTTAATTTGCTTTGGATAATAAATAAGTTTGACATGTGACATACTAGAGCGTATCTGAAAAGAAAAAGTTGCACAAAAAGCCCTCAAATGGTATAAT